>CAZIIB010000115.1:0-8555 GCA_964539125.1 uncultured Thermoanaerobaculia bacterium
TGAAGCCCAGCGCGGTCGCCGCCTCCCACTGGCCCCGGGGCACCGCCTGGATCGCGCCGCGCACCACCTCGGCGCCGTAGGCCCCGGTGTTGAGGCCCAGGACCAGGATTCCCGCGGTGAGCGCGTCCAGGCTCACGCCGAGCCCCGGGAGGGCGAAGTAGAACCAGAAGAGCTGCACCAGGGCCGACGTTCCCCGGAAGGCCTCGACGTAGGCGGTGGCGAGCCAGCGGGCCGGCCGGAAGCGGGCCCGCCGGCCGAGCCCCGCGACCAGGGAGGCCACCAGGGCCACCGCCAGGCCGCCGGCGAGGAGCTCCAGGGTCACCTCCAGGCCGCCGGCCAGGGCCGGCAGGAGGTCGAGGGGTCGTGGAAGGTCCATGGGTACGGCTCGACTCGACTCAGGCGCCGCTGGAGCCGCACAGAGCCGCGGCCGTCACGTCGCCCGGCAGATCGTCCCGGGTGAAGCCGAACGGGCGCACCAGGTCCAGGTGCTCCGGTGTGCCCAGGAAGCCCTCGAGCCGGCGGTCGAAGGCCTTCCGGAAGGCGTCCTCGTCCTTGCGGAAGCCGAAGGCGCCGCAGCCCCGGACCCTCTCGCCGTCGATCACCGGATCGGTGAACGGCCGGGCGATCTCGAGGCCCGGGTCGTCGGCCTTGGCGAACAGGTCCTGGACCGTCAGGCTCGTGCCGCCGTAGGCTTCCACCCGGCCGGACTGGACCCCGGCCACGGCGCTCGGCGCGTCGGGGAAGACCACGATGCGGTCGTCCGGGATGCCGCTCTTGCGGGCGTAGCCCAGCTCGACGGCGCCCGCGACCACGCCCAGGGTGGCCGAGTCGCTCGCGGCCACGTCGCGGTAGGAGTGGAGGTTCGCCGGGTTGCCCCGGCGCACCAGGAATCCCTCGCCGATGCAGTAGGTCGGGTTGGAGAAGTCGATCTCCCGGCAGCGCCGCGGTTTGATGTACATGCCGGCGGCGATGAGGTCGAAGCGCTTGGCCTGGAGGCCGGGGATGAGCGCGCCGAACTCGGTCAACACCCCCTCGACCCTGGGGACTCCCAGGCCGGCGAGCACCTGGCGGGCGATCTCGGGCGCCTCGCCGGTCAGGCGGTCCGTCGAGCTGTCGAGGTAGGCGTAGGGAGCCTCGTTGGCGTAGCCCACGCGCGCCACGCCCTGGCGGCGGAGCCGGGCGAGGGTCGACTCCCCCGGCCGCTCGCCGGAGCCACCGCACCCGGCGACGAGGGCGAGGAGGCCGGCAGCGGCGAGCAGGGCGGCGCCGGACCGGAGCCTCGCCGGCCGGCGGATCCGGGAGGATCGGCCGGCCGGCAGGGAGCGCAGGAGGGATCGGGTCATCGTCGTCTCGGCTCGCGGAGAGCCCGGAAGGCTCCTCAGGTGGCCGGGGAGAGGGGCGCCTCGTCGGTCCGGTTGGCGATGAACTCGGGCCGGGGCTTCTGGCCGCTGAACGGCTCGACCAGGGTGTTCTCGACGCTGTTGTAGACGATGAACAGGTTGGTCCGCGGATAGGGCGTGATGTTCGAAGCCGAGCCGTGCATGGTGTTGCACTCGAACATCGTCACCGAGCCCGCCGGCCCGGTGGGCACCCGGATCCCGCCGCCGAGCTCCACCAGCTTCTCGAGCCCCGCCGGGTCCGGCACGCCGTACTCCTGCTTCTTGAGGGACGCCTTGTAGTGATCCTCCGGCGTCGCCCCGACGCAGGAGAGGAAGTAGTGCTGGGAGCCGGGCACGAGCATCAGCGGCCCGTTGAACGAGAAGTTCGGCGTCAGCGCGATGGAGCACGAGACGGCTCGCATGCGGGGCATGCCGTCCTCCACGTGCCAGGTCTCGAAGTCCGAGTGCCAGTAGAACTCCTTGCCCCGGAAGCCCGGCTTGTAGTTGACCCGGGACTGGAAGATGTAGACCTCGCCGCCGAGGACCTCCCGGACCTTCGACAGGATCCGCGGGTCGCGGGCGACCCGGTCGAAGACCTCGCTGGTGCGATGGATGTTGAAGATGGAGCGGATCTCGTCGCTCTCGGGCTCGGTGATCACGTCCTCGCGGTCGCGCAGCGCGTCCAGGGTGCGCAGCCGCTCCGCCTCGCGCTGGAAGGCGCGGACCTCCTCCTCCGGGAAGAAGCCGGAGAAGGCCAGGAAGCCGTCCGCCTGGTAGGCATCGCGCTGGTAGCGGGTGAGGGCGCCGGTGGCCCCGCCGTGGAGGACCGGGTCCTGCCGGTCGCGCAAGCGGGGCTCGTCCTCCACCCGGGAGGGGTAGAGGTCGGGAACACGGGTCGTCGTGGTCATGTCGGTTGTCTCCTCGTGATTCTCGTGGCTCTCAAGACGCGGTCGCCGCTTCCTCCTCGAGCAGCGGGTAGACGCCCTCTTCGTCGTGCACCTCGCGGCCGGTCAGGGCCGGGCTGAAGACGCACATCATGCGCAGATCGGTGGTGGCCCGCAGGTAGTGGCGCTCGTGGCCGGTCAGGGCGTAGAAGGTCCCGGGGCGGATCGGGTGGACCTCGCCGTTGTCCAGGTCCTCCAGCTCGCCCTCGCCCCCGACGCAGTAGACGGCTTCGAGGTGGTGCTTGTACCAGATGTAGGTCTCGCTCCCGGCGTGGAGCACGGTGTCGTGGAACGAGAAGCCGCAACCGTCCTCGGAGAGGAGGAAACGGCGACTGCGGAAGGTGGGCGCCCGGATGTCCCGCTCGCCGTCCTCGATCTCCTCGAGCCGGCGGACGATCACGATGCCTCCCCGGCCAAGACGGCGGCCTCGGGCTCCACATCCCTCGGCGGCGGCCCGGTCAGCACCACCTCGACGGAGTCGGCGATCACCTCGAGGCCGTAGGCGAGCTCGCGCTCCCCGATGGTGAGCGGCGGCAGGAGCTTCAAGACCTGGCCGTCGACGCCGGCGGTCTCGATCACCAGACCGCGGCGGAAGCACTCTTCGGAGACCCGGCCGGCCACCGCCGGATCGGCGAAGGCGAGGCCCTGGATCAGGCCGCGGCCGCGAACCTCCGCGCCCGCCTCGGGATGGGCCGCGGCGATCGCCTCGAGGCGCTCGGTGACGGTGCCCGCCTTCTCCGCCACCTCCCGGCTCAGCCGGTCGTCCTCCCAGAACGAGAGGGCCTCGGTGGCGGTGACGAAGGCCGGGTTGTGGCCGCGGAAGGTGCCGTTGTGCTCGCCCGGCTCCCAGACGTCGAGCTCCCGCTTCAGGAGCACCAGGGCCATGGGCAGGCCGTAGCCGCTGATCGACTTCGAGAGGCAGACGACGTCGGGCACGATCCCGGTCGGCTCGAAGCTGAAGAAGGGGCCGGTCCGGCCGCAGCCCACCTGGATGTCGTCGACGATCAGGAGCACCCCGTGGCGCGAGAGGACGCCGGCCAGCCGGCGCAGCCAGTCGAAGCGGGCGACGTTGACGCCCCCTTCGGCCTGGACCGTCTCGACGATCGCCGCCGCCGGCAGGTCGATACCGCTGCCGGTGTCCTCGAGGAAGGCCTCCAGGGCCTCGACGGTGTCCACCCCGTCGCCCAGGTAGCCGTCGAAGGGCAGCCGGCTGACGTGGCCCAGAGGCACCCCGGCCCCCGCCCGCTTGAAGGCGTTGCCGGTGGCGGAGAGCGACCCCAGGGTCATGCCGTGGAAGGCGTTGGTGAAGGCGATGACGTTGTGGCGGCCGGTCGCCTTGCGGGCGAGCTTGAGCGCGGCCTCGACCGCGTTGGTACCGGTGGGGCCCGGGAACTGGACCTTGTAGGGCAGGCCGCGCGGCTCGAGGATCACCTCCTCGAAGCGCTCGAGGAACCGGCGCTTGGCCGAGCTCGCCATGTCGAGGGTGTGGGTGACGCCGCCCTGCTCCACGTACTCCAGGAGCTTGGCCTTGAGCCGTGGATGGTTGTGGCCGTAGTTGAGCACCCCGGCGCCGGCGAAGAAGTCCAGGTAGGCCCGGCCCTCCTCGTCGACCAGGCGCGCGCCGTCGGCGGTGGCGAAGACGGCCGGAAAGGCGCGGACGTAGCCGCGGACCTCGGACTCCAGCCGCTCGAAGGTCGCAAGTCGTGTCTCGATGGTCTCAGTCATCTCTCTCGCTCGTGGTGTTCGTCTCTGGGGTGTGGCGCGCGCCGAAGGGGCCGATCCGGAAAAGCTCTTCCGCCTCGTGCCCTTCGCCGGGGAAGAGCTCCGGGGTGAAATGGGGCTCCACGGTCATCTCGGCCCCGACGCTGCGCGCAAAGGAACGGAACAGGGCCCGCGACGGGGCGTTCGAAGGGGTGACGGTGGTCTCGAGGCGGGTCACGCCGCGGCATCCGTCGAGCCCCACCAAGGCCTCGAGCATCCGGCGGGCCAGGCCCCGGCCGCGCATCGACTCGTCCACCGCGACCTGCCAGACGAAGATCACCTCCGGACGGCGCGGCGGCCGGAAGGCGGTGACGAAGCCGACCGGCTCGCCGTCGCGCTCGGCCACCACCGAGGTCTCCCCGAAGTGGTCGCAGACGAGCAGGTAGGCGTACGGCGAGTTGACGTCGAGGACCTTCGACGCTTCGGCCAGCCGCCACAGGGCGGCGCCGTCCTCGACCCTCGCCGGTCGCACGACCGGCTCGTCGCCCCGGGGGGCGCCGGCGTCGCCCTCCACGGGCTCATCGGCGAGCATCGGGCTCCTCCGCCGGCGTGCGACCCGGGTGCTCGGCGAGGCTGGTCTCGGCCGCCAGGACCGGCGCCGCCTCTACCTCCTCGGCCTCCATCATGTGGACGATCTGGCGCAGCACCCGGTCGATCTCGCGGCGCTTGCGCTCGGGCAGCTCGCCGAGGCGCAGCATGAAGGCCTCGTGGAGCGGCGGCGGCGAGTTGGCCACCGCCTCGCGGCCCGCCGCGGTCAGCTCGACCACCACCCGGCGCCGGTCCTCGGAGCTCCGGCTCCGGGTCACCAGGCCGTGCTGCTCCAGGCGATCGACGATGCCGGTGATCGTGGCCTGGCTGAGGGCCACGCCCCGGGCCAGCTCGCCGGCGCTCATCGCTCCGTGGCGCCGCAGCTGGCGCAGGGCGGCGAGCTGGGGAGTGGTCAGGTTCCTGCGGCGCAGGAGGTCCCGGCTGTACAGGCCCACCGCCCGGATGATCCGGCGCAGAGAGCGGACGATGCTCCGCTCGATGGGTTCCTCCTCCCAGGGGTCGGTCGCTCCGGTTCCGGGGTCGCTCGGGCCCTGGGTAGCCAGGGTGTCGGGGGTCGCGTTCAAGGGGTCTCGCCTCCTCGTTCGGGCCAACAAGATTTGCGTTCGAAAATTTCCCCCGCTAAAATTTCGGGCTCAAAGTACCAGGCGACCACGGGGTCGTCAAGACCCGACTCCGAGGCCGGCGGCGACCGTCGGGTCCGAACCCCGGCCCACCTCACCGAACCGAGAGACCCTCCCATGTCCTATCGAGTCGCAGTCCTGGGCGCCACCGGCCTGGTGGGCCGCACCCTTCTGGAAGTGCTGGAGCAGCGGGACTTCCCCGTTTCCGAGCTCGTACCCCTCGCCTCGGCGCGCAGCGCCGGCCAGATGCTGGCCTTCCGCGGCGAGCCTCACGAGGTGCGCCGGGCCGAGCCCGACGCCTTCGAGGGACTCGACCTGGTGCTCTCGAGCGCCGGCGGCGCCGTGAGCCGGGCCCTCCTGCCCGAGGCGGCGGGGCGCGGCGCCGTCTCGGTGGACAACACCAGCGCCTTCCGCATGGACGACGACGTGCCGCTGGTGGTGCCCGAGGTCAACGGCCACCGGATCGCCGACTACTTGGGGCGCCGGATCATCGCCAACCCGAACTGCTCGACCATCCAGCTCGTCGTGGCGCTCAAGCCCCTCGCCGACGCGTTCGGGCTGCGCCGAGTGATCGCGGCCACCTACCAGAGCGTCTCGGGGGCCGGCCGCCGGGCGGTCCAGGAGATGCTCGCCGAGACCCGGGCGGTGCTGGGCGGCGAGGCGTTCGAGCGCCGGGTCTTCCCCGCGCGGATCGCCTTCAACCCACTGCCCCAGATCGACGTCTTCCTGGAGTCCGGCGACACCAAGGAGGAGTGGAAGATGCGGGTCGAGACGCCGAAGATCCTCGAACGGCCGGTCGAGCTCCACGCGACCTGCGTGCGGGTGCCGGTGACAGCCGGCCACAGCGAGGCGGTGTGGGTGGAGACCGAGCGCCCCGTCGACCCCGAGACGGCGCGGGAGGCCCTCCGGGCCGCTCCGGGGCTCCGGGTGATCGACGACCCTGGCCGGCTCGCCTTCCCCACCGCGGTCGACGCCGAGGGCGGCGACGAGGTGCTGGTCGGGCGCATCCGGCGCGACCCGACGGTCGCCAACGGGCTCGCCTTCTGGGTCGTGGCCGACAACCTGCGCAAGGGCGCCGCCCTCAACGCGGTCCAGATCGCCGAGGGACTGGTGGCGCTGTGGGAGGGGGCCGGAGGGCGCGAGGCCTACGAGGCGAAACGAGCGGACCAGGCCGCCAGTCTCCGCTGAGCGGGCTCGTCTCCGGGGCTTCGAGATCTCTCGACTCCGGCGCCCCGAGCCTGCGCTCAACGAGCCCGGACAGCGAGTCTGCGAGATCGCTCGGCTCCGGCGCTGCGCGCCGGCGCTCGGGATGACCTCCCTCCGCGGCGCGGAGGGAGGTCACATGGAAACCGACCCCTTGCGGAAGTCGGTGGTGCCCAGGTGGGCGTTGATCACCACCGGCTCGCCGCCGGCGGCGGCTTGCTGGGCGGCTCGCAGGATCTCTCCCGTCGCCTCCGGCCGGTCGAGCAGGAGCCCGGTCCCGCCGTAGCCCTCCGCCACCCGGTGGTAGTCCGTGCGGAGCAGCACCGTGCCCACGTCGTCGCCGAGAATCTCCACCTGCTCCCGGGCGATCTGGGTCCATCCGGCGTCGTTGCCCACCACCGCGATCACCGGCAGGCCGTGGCGAACGAAGGTGTCGACCTCGGCCAGGCTGTAGCCCGCCGAGCCGTCGCCGTAGAGCAGCCAGACCTCCGCCGTCGGCCGGCAGAGCTTCGCTCCCAGCGCGAAGCCGGCGCCCACCCCGAGGGTGCCGAAGGGGCCGGGGTCGAGCCAGCGCAAGGGCCCACGCGGCTTGAGGATGTAGGAGGCGGTGGCCACGAAGTCGCCGCCGTCGGCGACCAGGACCGAGTCCTCGGGCAGAATCGCCTCCAGCTCTCGGAAGAAGGCCAGGGGGTTGAGCGGAGGGGCCTCCCGGCCGGCCTGCTCCGCGATCTCGTCGTCCCGGGTGCGGTCGCGCTCCCTGAGCGTCTCGTGCCAGGCGGACCACTCCGGTCGGACCCCGCCGGACGTCGAGGCCGGGCCGAGGCGCAAGGCCAGCTCCCGGAGGAACACCCCGGCGTCGCCCTCGGCCGCCACGTCCGGCTTGCGGTTGCGCCGGAGCAGCGCCGGGTCGCGTCCGGCGGCGACCAGCTTCGCCCGGCGCGCGATCTTGCGCCCGTAGTCGAGCCGGAAGTCGACCGGGAAGCCGGCGAGGATCACCAGGTCGGCCTCCTTCAGCGCGGCCGTCCTCCGGTGGCGCAGGTGGAGCGGATGGTCGGCGCCCAGGAGGCCCCGGGCCATGCCGCCCAGGTAGGTGGGCGCGGCGAGCGTCTCGAGGGCCTCGGCGACTTCGTCGGCCCCGGCGGGGTCGGCGAGGGCGCCCGAGCCCACCACCAGCACGGGCCGCTTCGCCTCGGAGAGCCAGCGCGCAGCCTGCTGGACGGCCGCCGCCGTGGGCACCGGCCGCGCCGGCGCCGCCGCCGGGCCGACCTCGACGCTCCCGGCACCGGCGAAGAGCTTCCTGGCGTGGCGCTTGAGGTAGAGCCCGAGGAGCTTGCCCTTGAGTCCCTTGCCCCCCTTGCCGCCGTACCACCCCTCGACCAGCTCCCGGTCGTAGAGCAAGTCGACCGGGCACTCGACGAAGACCGGTCCCGGCACGTCCGAAGCGGCCACCCGGAAGGCC
This sequence comes from uncultured Thermoanaerobaculia bacterium, assembly GCA_964539125.1. Lineage (GTDB taxonomy): Bacteria > Acidobacteriota > Thermoanaerobaculia > Multivoradales > DATKCC01 > CAVUBL01. The sequence continues at coordinate 7,916 of CAZIIB010000115.1, forward strand.
CGCTCGAGGACCGGGACGAGGTCCCGCACGCGCTCGACGGCGAAGGCCTCTTTCACCAGGGGCCGGAGCAGGGCGAGCTGATCGATGTCCTGGAGGGCGCCCCGCCCCTTGAGGAGCGTCGCCGTGGCGCCGCCCAGGACGACCACCGGGGACTCCGCCATGCGGGCGTTCTGGAGCGCCGTGATGGTGTTGGTGACCCCGGGGCCGGCGGTCACCGCGGCCACGCCGGGCACGCCGGTCAAACGGGCGACGGCGTCCGCGGCGAAGACCGCGGTCGCCTCGTGGCGGACGTCGATCACCGAGAGGCCACGGGCCTTGGCCGCCACCAGGATCGGCGAGATGTGTCCGCCGCAGAGGGTGAAGAGGAAGCGCACCCCCTGGCGCTCGAGCACCTCGGCGACGAGCGCGCCGCCGTTCACCCGTCCTCCCCGTCCCTCGCCCGCTCGGCGGCGGACGAGCGAGCCAGCACGTGGTCGGCCGGGACAGCGCAGCGGAAGGTGCCGGCGAAGACCGGCTCGCCCCCCGCCAGGACCTCCACCTCGACCACCGGCCGGTCTTTGCCCCCCCCCCCCCCCGCGCACCCCCCCCGGGCGCCCAACCCCCCCCCCCCCCCCCCCCCGGGGGGGGCCCCCACCCACGG
>CAZIIB010000116.1:0-8529 GCA_964539125.1 uncultured Thermoanaerobaculia bacterium
CCGCTCGTCCTCCTCGCGGCCCGGCTCGCGCAGATGGACGTGGATGTCGATCAGGCCGGGGGTCACGATCCGGCCCGAGGCGTCGACCACCTCGGCGCCCTTCGGCGCCCGAAGGTCGTCGCCGAGGCGCGAGACGACGCCGTCGGCGAGCAGGAGGTCGCACCGGCCGTCGAGGCCCTGGCTCGGATCGACCACCCGTCCGCCGCGCACGACCAGGGGCCGGATCTCCCGGCGATCGCCCGGTGACGTGCTCACGCCGCTCCCTCGTCTTCGCCGCGCACGCCGGAGAGGAGGTAGAGCACCGCCATGCGCACGGCGACGCCGTTGGCGACCTGCTCGAGAATCACCGAGAACGGGCCGTCGGCCACCTCGCTCGCGATCTCCACGCCTCGGTTCATGGGCCCGGGATGCATGACGATGGCGTCCTCCTTGGCGCGGCGCATGCGCTCGGCGGTCAGGCCGAAGAGATTGAAGTACTCCCGCGTCGAGGGAAAGAGCATGCGCCCCTGGCGCTCGAGCTGGATGCGCAGCATCATGACCACGTCGGCGCCCTCGACCGCCTCGTCGAGAGAGTGGCGGACGGTCACGCCCATGGAGTCCATCGCCACCGGCATCAGCGTGCGCGGCGCGGCGACGGTCACCTCGGCCCCCAGCTTGGTCAATAGATGGACGTTCGAGCGCACCACCCGGCTGTGCTCGATGTCGCCCACGATCGCCACCCGGAGGCCCTGGATCTGCCGCTTGTGCTGGCGGATGGTGTAGGCGTCGAGGAGCGCCTGGGTCGGGTGCTCGTGAGCACCGTCGCCGGCATTGATCACCCCTGCGGCGAGCCGCCGAGCGAGGAGATGGGGCGCCCCCGGGTAGGCGTGGCGGATGACGATGAGGTCGGGCGCCATGGCCTGGAGGTTGAGCGCCGTGTCGACCAGGCTCTCTCCCTTGGAGAGCGACGAGGTGGACGCCGAGAAGTTGAGGCCGTCCGCCGAGAGGCGCTTCTCGGCGATCTCGAAGCTCGAGCGGGTGCGGGTGGAGGCCTCGAAGAAGAGGTTGACCACCGTCTTGCCGCGCAGGGTGGGCACCTTCTTGATCGGCCGCTCGGCGACCTCCCGGAACGACTCGGCGGTATCGAGGATCAGGCGGATCTCCTCGGCGGAGAGCTCGGCGATCCCCAGGAGGTCCTTGCGCGTCCAGCGGGTGGCGGCGGGTGTCGAGGGCGCCACGCTACGTCTCCACCCGTTCCAGGAGCCGCACGTCGTCGGCGCCGTCGGTCTCGGCGAAGCGCACCTCGACGTGCTCGTCGGCCGCGGTGGGCACGAGGGCGCCCACGTAGTCCGCCTGGATCGGCAGCTCGCGGTGCCCGCGGTCGATCAGGACCGCGAGGCGGACGGCGCGCGGGCGGCCGTAGTCGATCAGGGCGTCGAGGGCCGCCCGCACCGTTCGCCCGGTGTAGAGGACGTCGTCGCACAGCACGATCACCCGGTCGTCGATGGGCCGCGGCAAGCGGGTCTGCTTGACGATCGGCTGCGGCGCGATGGTCGAGAGGTCGTCGCGGTAGAGGGTGATGTCGAGGATGCCCTGGGGCACCCGGCCCCCCTCCATCGACTCGATCTCCTCGACCAGACGCTCGGCGAACGGCACGCCGCGGGTGCGCACACCCACCAGCATCAGGTCGGCGATACCGCCGTTGGCCTCCACGATCTCGCCCGCCATACGACGGACGACCCGACGGAGCTGCTTCTTGTCCAGGATGGTCTTCTTCGGTTTGAGGCTGGGCGCCAAGGCTCGCTCCCGAATCCGCGGCATGGTACGTCCCGAGCCCCGGGTTGTCAATTCGTAGCGGAACGATTCGATGCGAGGCGGCGTCCCCTTCCCCGACCACGGCGCTTCGCGCCGCGGTGCCCGAGGGTGGGAAGGGCAAGGAGGGGTTGCGGGGGCGATCCGATCAGATCCGCTGGACTCCGGCCCCCTCGTTCTCTAACATGACCCGCCGGATGGCCGACCCCAAGCCCCAGCCGAGCGCGCGGCGCCGGCAGATCGTCTTCCTGGTGCTCTTCGTCGTGGTCCTGGCGGGGAGCTTCACCCTGCTGTCGGTGAACTGGGTCAACGACCACCTGGTCGTGCCCTTCACCGCGTGGGTCGCCTGGACCAGCGGACACGCGCTCCGGCTCCTGGGCCAGCCGGTCATCCTCGAGGGTACGGTGATCCGGGGGCCGCGCTTCGCGGTCAACATCGAAAACGGCTGCAACGGGGTGGAGACCGTGGTCATCTTCCTCGCGGCCGTCCTCGCCTTCCCGGCCCGCTGGCGGGCGCGCTTGGCCGGGCTCGTTCTGGGCATCGTGGCGATCCAGCTGATCAACCTCGTGCGGGTGGTCGCCCTCTATCTGACCGGCGCCTACCTGCCTTCCTTCTTCGACACCTCCCACACGGTGATCTGGCAGACGCTGGTGATCCTCTCCGGCCTCGCCCTGTTCGTGGTCTGGGCGAGCCGGGTCGGGGGGCCGGGCGACGGGCGGGACGGTCCGGAGGAAGGCCCGGAGACGCGCTCCGAGGCCGGCGCGTGAGCGACCGAGCCCGCTCCCGGGCCGCGTCCCGGCCGGGCCGGGCGACGAGGCCGGCCGCAGCAGGGCGCCGCCGCTGGGCGCTCCGCCTGGTGCGCAACGTGCTCCTCTGGCTGATTCCGGCGGCCCTCGTCTGGGCGCTCCTGACGCCCTACTACAACCGCTTCCTCGAGGTCGCGGGCCAGAACGCCGCGCACCTGGTCGAGAGCCCGGACGTCACCCGCGTCTACCCGAAGGACTCCGACTTCGCCCTCATCAGCCGTCTCGACTTCCCGCGCGAGCACGAGGTCGTCTCGTCGGTGCGCGTGACCGACCTTCACTTCCCGGCGATCCTCCTGGTCGCCCTCTTCCTCGGCGTGCCCGAGGTGGGGTGGCGCGAGCGGCTGGCCAACCTGGGCTGGGCGCTCCTGATCTCGGCCTGCTTCGACGTGGTGCTCATCCTGTTCTGGATCGAGTTCGCCTACGCCACCCAGCTCGGAGACTGGAGCCTCGAGCATTACGGGGCCTTCGCCCGCAACTTCTGGGGACTGGGCAAGCACGTGCTCGACCTGCCGGTCAAGCTCGGCCTGCCCTTCCTCCTCTGGGCGTGGTTCTACCTGGGAAGGCTCCTGCCCCGACCCGAGGTTGAAGCGGGAGGTTGAGTCTCCGGTCGCCGGCGGCCGCTCCACCAGATGTAGTGCTCGGCGCCCGCACTCCCCCAAGATCTCGCCCCTCCGACCCTTGTGGGCCGCCACGGGCTCTGGTAATCTTCGAGCTTTGGAGCCTGTGCGGCAGAAACACGTAGCCGCGCGTTTCTGCCGCGCAGACTCCTAAACGCCATGTTGAAGCTCAAGCGCCTAGAGGTCTCAGGGTTCAAGTCGTTCGTGGACTCGGTCTCCCTGGATTTCGCCGGGGGGATCACCGCCATCGTCGGCCCCAACGGCTGCGGCAAGTCGAACATCTCCGACGCCATCACCTGGGTGCTGGGAGAGCAGAGCGCCAAGAACCTCCGGGGCGACACCATGGAGGACGTGATCTTCAACGGCTCGGCGGAGCGCAAGCCGCTGGGCATGGGCGAGGTCACCCTGCGCCTCGAGACCGACCCCTCCTTCCCGTCGGCCGAGGACGGCGTGCTGACCCTCGGGCGGCGGGTGTTCCGGAGCGGCGAGAGCCAGTACCGGCTCAACGGCCGCCTGGTGCGCCTCAAGGAGATCAAGGACCTCCTGATGGACACCGGGTTGGGCATCCGGGCCTACTCGGTGATCGAGCAGGGCAAGATCGGGATGATCCTCTCCGGCAAACCGCAGGAGCGCCGGCGACTGATCGAGGAGGCGGCCGGGATCACCCGCTACAAGGCCCGCAAACGGATCGCGGAGATCAAGCTCGAGGAGGCGCGGGCGAACCTGCTCCGTCTGGACGACGTGATCGGCGAGGTCGAGCGCGCCCTGCGCTCGCTCAAGCGCCAGGCCAGCGCCGCCCGGCGTTACAAGGAGAAGCAGGCGGAGCACCGCGAGCTCCTGGAGCGGGTGCTCCTGGGGCGCTGGCGGCGTCTCGCCGGTCGCATCGAAGGGCTGCGGGTGGAGCTCGAGGCCGGCCTCTCCCGGGACGCGGCCCTGGCCGCCGAGCTCCACCGCCGGGAGGCCGAGCTCGCCGCCGGGCGCGAAGAGCTCGACCGGCTCGCCGCGACGGTGGGCGACCGGCACAAGACAGTGGCCGATCTGGGAGCTCTGATCGAGGGCCGCCAGCAGCTCCTCAAGTCGGGCCGGGAGCGCCTCCAGGAGATCGCCGAGCGGGTGGCGGGGGGCAAGGCCCTCGCCGAGCGCCGGGGCCGCGAGGTCGAGGAGCTGGCCCGGATGTTGGCGGAGCTCACCGAGCGCCGGGACGAGATCGAGCGGGAGCTGGTCTCGGCAGCCGACGCCGTCTCCCGCGACGAGGAGGAGACCCAGTCGGCCGAGCGCGAGCTCCGCCGGGCCGAGGCGCACCGCGAGACCCTGCGCTCGGAGCTCCTCGAAGCCGCCGCCGAGCTCAACCGCCTGCGCCAGCGCCACCATCAGGGCGAGATCGAGCTCGAGAAGGCCAACTACCGCAGCCACCACCTCGACCACGACCTGGAGGCGCACGCCCAGGCCGCGGCCCAGGCCGCCGAGGCCCTGGCGGTCGCCACGGAGCGCGTGGGCGGCCTCGAGACGTCGATCGAAGAGCGCTCGGCCGAGCTCGAGCGCCTGGCCAGCGAGCTCGACGAGGTGCTGCGCCGGGAATCCAAGACCGCCGAGGAGGTCCGACGCCTGGAGACCGGCCTTTCCGAGGCGCGCCAGCGGCGGCGCCTCCTCGAGGAGCTCTCGCGGGCCCACGCCGAGCGCCGGACCGTGCTCGAGGAGGCCCTGGCCGCGGCCGGCATCCCCGAGCCGGTCTACCTCTCGGATCGGATCCGGGCGGTCGAGGGCTGGGAACGGGCCCTCGACCTCTACCTGGGCGAGCTGGCCGACGCCGTGGTTCTGCCCAAGGCCGAGGGCGCCCGGGAGCTCGCCGAGACGCTCCAGGGCCGGGCCGCCGCGCTCCTAGTGAGCCCCCGACCCGCTACGGCGGCCGCGGGCGAGGCGGCGCCCCGGGAAGTGGACGACCCGGAGGTGGTCCTCGCCCTGGGGGCGGCCCTGGGCGTCGAGCCGGACCTGGCCGCCGCCCTGCCGCCGGCGTACCTGGTGGCCTCCGCCGCCGGTGCCGAGCGCCTGGCCGGGCGCCATCCCGGGGCGGCGTTCCTCGCTCCCGACGGGCTCTGGTTCGAGGGCGGCGTGGTCCACGTGGCCGGCGAGCGCGGTGAGCCCGGAGTGCTCGAGCGCGAGCGGCACCTGGCCGAGCTCGCGCTGGAGATCCCCGCCCTCGAAGACCGGCTGGCGGGGGCCGAGGCCGCCTTCGAGGAGACCGTCGAGCAGCGCACGGCGAAGGCCGGCGAAAAGAACGCCAAGGAAGGCGTGATCGCCCAGCTTCGCCAGGAGCTGGCCGTCGCCCGGGCCCGCCGGGAGGACGCGGCGGCCCGCGAGCGCCGCCTGGGCGAAGAGGGCGAGCGGTTGCGCGGGGAGCACGACGCCATCGGCACGGAGGTGGGCGCCGTGCGCGAGCGCCAGGCCGCCCTCGACGCCGAGATCCAGGCCGCCGACGAACACCACGGCGCGCTCCAGGAGCGCTTCGACCGCGGCGACGCCGCGGTGCGCGAGGCCAAGGAGCGCCGCGAGGGGCTCCGGGAGTCGAGCGCCGGTCGCCGCGGGCGCCTCGACCTCCTGCGCGAGCGCCTCGACTCCCACGAGCGCGATCTGGAGCGTACGCGCCACCAGATCGACGAGGCGCACCGCCAGGCCGCGAGCTGGGAGGCGGAGGCCGAGCGGCTCGCCGGCCGCCGCCGGGAGCTGGAAGAGGAGATGTCGGGGGCGGAGGGCGAGCTCCAGCAGGCCCTCGAGCGGCGCTCCGGGGCCGAGGATGAGCTCCTCGGCGAGCAGGAGCGTCTGGACGAGCGTCGCGCAGCGCTCCGGGCCGAGGAGACGGGGATCGCCGAGCTGCGGGAGGAGCGGGACGCCGCACGAGAGGCGGTGGAGACCCTGCGCATCAAGGAGGCCGAGCTCAAGCAGGACGCCGGGCACCTGGCGGAGACGTTCCGCGAGGAGTTCCGCCGCGAGCTCTCGACCGAGGTGGAGATACAGGCCGCCGGAGCCGAACCGCAGGCGGCCGAGGAGGCGGAGGCCGGCGGCGCGCCCCCGGATCTGGCGGACCTCGAGGCCGAGCTCGCCCGGACCAAGGCGACCCTGGAGCGGTTGGGGCCGGTGAACGTGCTGGCGGTCGAGGAGTACGAGGAGCAGCAGGAGCGCCACGGCTTCCTGACCGAGCAGCGGGCCGACGTGGAGGCGTCGGTGGAGAGCCTGAAGCGGACGATCCGGGAGATCAACCAGACGTCGTCGGAGCGGTTCCGGGAGACGTTTGTGGAGGTGAACCGCTCGTTCGGCGAGATCTTCACCCATCTCTTCCGGGGCGGCGAGGCGGAGATGCGGCTTCAGGACGAGGAGGACGTGCTGGAGTCGGGGATCGAGATCGTGGCGCGGCCTCCGGGCAAGCGGCTCCAGAACCTGATGCTGCTCTCGGGCGGGGAGAAGGCGCTGACGGCGGTGGCTCTGCTCTTCGCCCTGTTCCGGACGAAGCCGTCGCCGTTCTGCATCCTGGACGAGGTGGACGCACCCCTCGACGACGCGAACACGGTGCGCTTCGCGGAGATGCTCCAGGAGATGGTGGGCGACACGCAGTTCCTGGTCATCACCCACAACAAGATCACCATGGAGGCGGCCTCGACGCTCTACGGCGTGACCATGGAGGAGCGCGGCGTCTCGAAGCTGGTATCGGTCGAGCTCGACAACATCCATCCGCAAGAGGGCCAGGCGGCGACGGCGTAGGGGCTGAATCGCCGAGACCGCCGGGGAGGGGAGGGAGCCCGCTCCTGGGGAACGCCGCGCGCTGGTCGGACGGTGGAGCGCAGGCGCGCGGCTCGGCTTCACCCCACCCCGGCGCGGCCTCGGACTCCCAACGCTCTCGGGCCGGCGAGGCTCAGACGTCCCCCGGAGCGGACGCCCTCCCCTCCCCTACCGTCCGACGGACTTCGCAAGGTGGAGTACCGCTCCGTCGTTGCCCCGTCAGGGTGGATTCGGTAGACTCGGCTCCCCTCGGCGGCACGACCGCCGCCCCACCCGGGCCGACGTAGCTCAGTGGTAGAGCAGCCGCCTCGTAAGCGGCAGGTCGGCGGTTCAAATCCGCCCGTCGGCTCCAGTCTCCAGCCTGCCTCTCTAACATCCGACTGTACGGGTTCAATGTGTGGTCATTGGGCTGCCTACGAGCGGATGGCCGGGCTCGGCGAAACCTCGGTCGAAGGCGGGCTAGAATTCGGCAATGCCTTATGAGTTCCACTTCGACGAGACCACGGCTGGCAACTACGGATTCCAACGCGAAGCTTACGAAGAGCTTCACAAAGGCCTGTCGGCACTGCGAGCAGAGGTCGTGAAGTGGAATCGCGCGGCGCGCGACTCCGGAGGAGAACCTCCGTACGATAGAGAGGCCGAAACTCTGGCGAGGATGATCGAGGTCGGCTCGGAGGAGCTGCGAGATCAGAGATTCCTGGTTTCACTCCGAGGACTTTCGATTGGGAGTCTCCGCTTCCTCCGCGCGGGAGTCGAGCTCCGGGCGCAGCAGCTCAGAGCAGAAATCCGGTCCAGGCGAAGGGACGGCTGGCCGTCGGGAGTCCTCCAGAGCCTTGAGCGGCGGGCTGAAGAGCTTGCGACGATCGCTGGGGAAATCAAGTATGAGCCTGCAGAAATCCTTTGGGAGGTACTCCCGAAAGACGAGTCTTCAGATGTGGTAGCCCAGACTCGTGTACGGGAGGATGTGGAGCTCTGGGACTTCTTCATCTGTCATGCTTCCGAAGACAAGGAAGACTTCGTACGGCATCTGGCTGAAGAGTTGAGGTCCGCAGACTTCCGTGTCTGGTACGACGAGTTCGCGCTCCACGTCGGGGACAATCTACGCCGTTCCATCGACCGGGGCCTCAGCCAAAGCCGTTTTGGAGTCGTGGTACTGAGCCCCAGCTTCTTTGCCAAGGAGTGGCCGCAGCGGGAACTCGATGGACTCTTCTCGCGGGAGATTGAAGGCCGGAAGGTGATCCTCCCGATCTGGCACAACCTCGACGAGGACGAGGTCACCCGTTACTCGCCGACGCTCGCTGGGCGCCTCGCAATCAAGTCGGACCGCTCTCTTCAGGAGATCGTCACCGATCTTGCCCGAGCCGCAGAAGACGACAACAGCGGTGAGCGGAAGACGCGATAGGCCGCAAGGAGCTCAAACACAGTGAACCGCCCGGAGTCCACCGAACGCAAGGGGCGGGCCGGGGGCCCTCTCCCCAGGGGCGTCTGAACCCCGCCGGCCCGTCGGCGACGGGGAAAGCTCCACGCTGCCGCTGTCGCCGGTG
>CAZIIB010000117.1:0-8513 GCA_964539125.1 uncultured Thermoanaerobaculia bacterium
GCGATCCTCCAGGCCTACCTGAACGAGATCTACCTGGGCAGCTCGAACGGCGTGAACCTGATCGGCGTGGGCGCGGCGTCGCGGGCCTTCTTCGGCAAGGACCCCCGGCAGCTCGACCTGCCGGAGGCAGCCCTCCTCGCCGGGATGATCCGCTCGCCGGCCAACTACTCGCCGATCCGCCACCCGGACGCGGCCAAGCGGCGCCGGGACATGGTGCTCGACCGCATGGTGGAGACCGGCGCCATCGACGCCGAGCGCGCCCGCAGGGCCAAGGCCCAGCCGGTGCGCGTAGCCCCCGAGCCCGTGGTCCATCGGCGCGCGCCCTACTTCGCCGAGCTCGCCCTCGACGAGGCGGAGCGCCGCTTCGGGATCAAGGACCTCGAGGACGGCGGCTACTCGCTGCTCTCCACCCTCGACTGGCCCGACCAGCAACAGGCCCAGAAGGCGGTCACCTGGGGGCTCGGAGCCCTCGAGAAGGGGTGGGAGAAGGGGCACGAGGTCAAGGGTCCCCTCCAGGCCGCGCTGATCTCCGTCGATCCCCGCGACGGGGCGATCCGGGCCTACGTCGGCGGCCGGAACTTCTCCGAGAGCCAGTTCGACCGGGTGAACCAGGCCCACCGCCAGGCCGGGAGCGCCTTCAAGCCGGTGGTCTACGCCGCCGCCTTCGAATCGCGCGAGGCGACCCCCGCCACCCTGGTCGAGGACGCCCCGCTCACCGTCCGCCTGGCCAACCAGACCTGGTCCCCGGACAACTACGACGAGGAGTACCACGGCTGGGTGTCGGTGCGGACCGCCCTCGAGCACAGCTACAACGTGGCCACCGCCCGCCTCGCCCTTCAGACCGGCCTGGCCAAGATCGTCGACACCGCCCGCGCCATGGGGATCACGACCCGGCTGCAGCCGGTGCCAGCCCTCGCCCTGGGCGCCTTCGAGGTCACGCCGCTCGAGATGTCGACGGTCTACTCGACCCTCGCCACCGGCGGGCTGCGCCCCTCGGTTCACGCCCTGATCACCGTCTTCGACCGCCAGGGCGGCGAGCTCGACGGCCTCCCGGTGCCCAAGCCGGAGAGGGTGCTCTCGCCCCAGACGGTCTACCTGCTGACCTCGATCCTCCAGGGGGTGATCGACCGGGGCACCGGCGCCTCGGCGCGGGCGCAGGGGCTCGAGGGCCCTCTGGCCGGCAAGACCGGCACCAGCAACGGGCGCCGGGACAACTGGTTCTGCGGCTACTCGCCCGAACGCACGACGGTCGTCTGGGTGGGCTACGACGACAACGCGAAGACCCGCATGTCCGGCGCCCGGGCGGCGCTGCCGCTGTGGACCCGTTTCACCGTCCGGGTGCGCCCGCCGGGTGGCTACTCGACCTTCCAGATGCCGCCCGGGCTGACCACCGCGGTGATCGATCCCGAGACCGGCGAGCTCGCCACCGACGAGTGCCCCGAGACGATCACCGAGGTCTTCCGCGAGGGCGACGTGCCCCAGGAGGTCTGCCACCTCCACCGCGACCTCTGGAGCTGGGGCGACGAGCGGGACGAGCACCGGGGCCGCTTGCGCCGCTGGCTCGACCGGGTGTTCGGGAGCGACGACGACCGGGGTGGAGATTCCCGCGAGCCGCCGCCGGAGGAATCGCCCCCGCCGGACGCCCCGCCGCCGCGCTGAGCGTCCTCGCCTCGAGGCGCCCGGGTCAGTCGCCGCCAGGCGGCAGCGGCAGCGTCCGCACGTGGCGTCCCTTCCCGCGCACCTCCACGGTCATCTGTCGCGCCGCTCCCGGCGCCAGGGGAGAGGCGAGGGTGTGGACGATGACGTACTGGGTGCGAAGCTCCCGATCGATCTCCCGGTAGGCCGCCTTGACGTCGTCGAGGCTGCGGGCGGGGAACACCCGGCCGCCGGTCGAGCGCGCGAGCCGCTCGAGGACCCGGGCGCCTTCGCCCCCGGGCTCGGCCAGGGAGAGGACGTAGATGGGGATGCCCTGGCGCGAGGCGAGCTCCACGGCGCGGCTGGGGCCGAAGCGGCTGCCGTCGTCGAGACCGTCCGAGAGCAGGACGACGGCGCGCCGCCCCCGCTCCGTTTCGAGGCGACCGAGGGCAAAGACCAGGGAATCGAAGAGGGCGGTGCGCCCGCCCACCTCCAGCGAGCCAAGGGCCGTCTCGAGGCGTCCGACGTCGCCGGTGACGTCCATCGCCAACCGCGGCCGCTCGTCGAAGTCGACCAGGAAGGCGCGATCCCGGGGCTGGAGCACGGAGCGGAGGAAGCGGGCCGAGGCGAGCTTGGCGTCGAGCAGCAGGCCCGACATGCTCTGGGAGCTGTCGAGCAGCAGGCCCAGGGTGAGGGGGATCTCGCCGGCGGGCACCACCCGGTCGATGGTCAGGGGCCGCCCGCCCCGGAGCAGCTCGAAGTCGCCCTTCGAGAGGCCCTCGACCGGCTCGCCGGCGTCGTCGGTGACCAGGGCGAAGAGCTGGACGAGCTCGACGTCGACGCGCTCGCCGGGAGTCGTGGCGCCGAGCAGGCGCACGTCCTCGCGCGAGGCACCGCCGGCCAGGTAGGCGACCACCTGGACGTAGTCCGTCGGCCCGTTGCGGGCGGTCGGGACCCGCGCTCGGAAGGGGGCCTCGCGCACGGTCGCCACCCGCTGGTCGTCGAAGTAGAACTCGACCCGGTCGAGCCGATCGCCGGCCGGCACCCCCACGTCGGCGCTCACCTCCACCGCGCCTTGAGATGGGTTGCCGGAGACGTCGCGGATCGCCACCCGGAAGGGCGCGAGGTCGCGGTTGAGCGCGACCGAGTCCGCACCCAGGAGATGGCCGTCCAGGTCGTAGGCCGAAGCGCGCACCTCGTGCGCCGCGGGGGGGTCGCCCAGGTCGAGGGTGGCCCGGAACGGGGGTCGGCGGTCGGTGGCCGCCGGTCGGCCGTCGAGCGAGAAGGTCACGCGGGCGACCGCCGGGTCGGCCACCACCGTGTCGAAGCGCACCCGCCCCCGGGCCGGCTCGGCCTGCGGCGGGACGATCACCAGCGGCTTGTCTCCCGTGGCTCCCGGCTCGACGGCGCCCCGGACGGGGCTCCCCGCGAGGACGGCGGTTGCGCTTCTCATCTCGTCGGCGGCCCGCGGAGCGACCCGGACCGGCAGCGAGACGGTCGGAGTCCGCTGACCGCCGGCCCCGTCCAGGCTCACCGACAGCTCGTAGCCGCCCCGCTCGAGCCGGCCGGCCCGCAGGGTGCCACGGAAGTCGGTGCGCCCTTCACCGCCGGCCTCGCCGCGCCCCCCACCGAGCGCGACCGGCTTCGTCACCTCCTCGGTTCCCGCCGGATCGAAGACCCGGGCCGTGACCTTCGGCCTGGCGCCGCCCAGGCCGTAGGTCGCCAGGATCACCGGCGTCGAGCCGCCCGAGGGAGGCAAGCGCAGGGCCGCCGCGGGCAGGTACGGTGCCCCCTGCCAGAGGAAGGGGTAGGCCACCTGCCGGTCCTTCTGGCGCTCCGAGTTCTCCCGCACGGTGACCCACCGCCCCGGCGGCTCGGGGACCAGGGGTGGCAGGAGGACCGGCTCGTCCGAGGCGAAGTCTGGAACGTGCACTGCGACCCGCCGGAGCCCCTCGCGCCCGGCCCCGTCCCGCGCCAGCAGGTGCAGCCGGTAGTCGCCGGGAGGCAGATCGAGATGGCCGAAATACTTGACTCCCGTGTCGCGCAGCGTCTCGCCGACCTGGTCGAGGTCGAAGGCCCAGCGCTCGACGAAGCGGTCCTGGACCCGGCCCTCGAGGTCGAAGGCGTAGCCGAAGAGCTCCAGCTTCACCGCCTTGTCGCGGGCGGTGGCGAGGAGCGGCGGCCCGTCGATCTCCACCAGGACCGCCACGTAGGGCGGCCCGGAGGCCTCGCGGATCGGCACGGCCAGCGTCTCGAGGGTGAGGGGGCCTCCCGAGGCGCCGCTCATCAGCAGGTTCGAAGCCTGGACCCGGCGGGCCTGCTCGCTGAGCCGGTCGTAGGGGATCGGCGCGTAGTAGCCGGGCCGGGCGACGACCTGGGCCTCCGCTACTCCCTCGGCCAGCTCGACGTCGAGGGAATGGTACGAGCCGGGCTTGCCCAGTTCCGCCGGCTGGAAGGTCAGCAGGTAGGTGACCGCGGTGCGCTCGAGCAGGGGCTCGAGGCCGGAGGCGTCGTCCGCGGCCACGCCGTAGACTCGGCCGCCGGTCGCCGAGGCGAGGAGGAACAGGCCGTCGGACGCCGTCGAGCGACCCTCGCCTCCGGGCTCGACCGCGCCGCGACCGATGTCCGCCGCCTCGATCGTGACGCCGGCCTTGCGCAGGGTGCCCAGGCGATCCTGGATCTCTTTGAGGGCGTCCGAGTCGCCGTAGCGGGTCTGGGAGTCGACCGCCCAGTACCTACCGTGCTCGACGTTTTGCGCCGTCCCCGTGACCGCGCGGCGGTTCTCGGTGCCGACCAGGAGCGAGGCGTCGAACCCCTCGGACAGCAGGATGATCCGCTTCTGCCCGGGAACCTCGCGCAGCACGTCGGCGAGCTGCCCCATCGCCCGGCCGTACGCGAGCACCAGGTCGCGGCGCAGCGCGCGGTCGCCTTGCGTGGTGGACCGGGAGAACGCTTCGAGGCTCTCGGCGAGCTCTCGATCGTGCGGATTGTCCCCGAAGCTGCCGAGGATGAAGCCCAGGGGGTCGTCTTTCGACTCCACCAAGCCGGCCAGCCCGAAGGTGTCGACGGCGACCTCGGCCTGCTCGTGGTCGCTGGTGAAGGAGAGGATGATCCGGGCTCCGCGCTCGACGGTGTAGGTGCCCACCGCCACCAGGTCGCTCGGACGAAGCCGGTTCCGGATCAGGTCGCGAGCGACCGCCTGGGCGCGGCGGATCGCCGCCGGCCGGCTGTAGGAGAGGTCGAAGAGGAGGAGGAAGCGGCGGCGCGCCGCGAAGGGAGGCGGCTCCGCCCGGGGTCCGGCGGCGGCCGGGTGGTCCAGGTCGACCTCTTCGAAGCCGGTGAGCGGCTGCGCCGTCCCGCGATCGCGCAGCACGAAGTCGTCGGCGGTGAGGCCGCGGACCGGCTCGCCGTCCCGGAGCACCTGCACCGGGACCTCCACCGCCACGACTTGCTCGGAGCCGCCGTGGGCGGCGCGGGCGGCGGCGAGCGGCGCGTTCAGGGCGGCGAGGGCGAGGAGGAGGCCGAGGGTCTTGGGTAGGGCCATGGAAGCTCCGTGCGCCGGCCCGAGGGGGCTCATCCCGCGGCTCGGGGGCGCGGTCTCGAAGGTGTCGCCAGGGGATTCAGGGGTCGAAGAGCGGTTGCAAGCTCCGGTCCAGGCCGGCGCGGCGCGTTCGGCGGCGCTTGCGGGCCGGACGCCCTCGAGAGCCGTCCGGGTCCGGGTACACCGCCGTCCGGCCGGGGCTCCGGTCCGCTCGCGAGACGGTACGATCCGACCATGGTGCACCGCCGAACCCGCCGCTGGGCGCGCCGCGGTGCGCCGGGCCTACGGGCACGAGAAGCGCCTCGAAGCCCTGGGCTGTCTCTGAGCTCCGAGGTACCTACCCGGCGGCCGTCCGCGCCTCCTCCTCCGGGCGCGGGAGGTCCCGGTAGGTGAAGGTGTGGCCGACCCCGTCCCAGGGTTTGCCGTCGACCTCGACGTACGGGTAGACGAAGTAGTTGAGCGGCTCGCCCTGCTGCGGAGGCGCCAGTGTCAGGTCGCGGCCGATCGAGAGCTGGACCCGGTTCTCGTCGTGGGCGCCGAAGAAGTACCGCTCCTTGTCCGGGTGCTTCTTCGCCTCCGAGGCGTCGACGGGCACCCAGCCGTAGCCGTCGAGGTAGAACTCGGCCCAGCAGTGGTAGCCGCCGATCTCGCCCGACCCCCGGTCGGCCGGGATGGGCAGGCCGATCTCGAAGCGGGCCGGGATGCCCGCGGCGCGGGCGAGGCCGGTGAACAGGGCGTGGAAGTCGGTGCAGTTGCCCCGCTTCATGTCGCAGGCCCAGTAGATGTCGCCGTGCCCCCAGCCGGTGCCGCTTTTGTCGTAGCTCATGGTGGAGACCACGTACTCGTAGATCTTGTGGGCCTTCTCGACGTCGGTCGTGGCGCCCTTCGTCACCTCGGCGGAGAGGGTGCGGATGCGCCCGTCGAGCGGCACGAGGCGATCGGGCTTGAGCCAGCGGGTGACCTCGGGGGGCAGGTCGTCACCGCTCTGGGGCAGGGCTTTCGCGAAGTCCTTGCGGATCTTCTCGGTGCGCGTCACCCGGAAGGTCTGGGTGACGTCGAAGGCGGTTCGCTCCGGATGGTCCACCACGAAGTGGATCATCTCGTTGCCCAGAGACGGCTCCGTCTCGATCTGGGTGGGGTAGGGCGAGTCGACCGTCTCGACCTCGATCTGCTGCGACCCGTCGCTCTTGGGGTACGGGATCCAGACCTCGACCCGTCCGGCGTGGGCGGGAAGCTCCTTGATCGAGGCCTGGTAGGTCACCTCGAAGGTGCGGCTCACCGGGCTGGCGGACGCCGTCGCGGTGGGGGAGCTGGCGCCGTCCGGCGCCGTCGGCGCCGGGGAGTCTTCTTCGGGAGCGGGGCGGCAGCCCGCGCCGGCCACGAGCACCAGGGCGAGGGCGATGAGCAGGAACGATCGCTTCGGCATGTTCAGGTCTCCTCGATTCGGTGGGCTGAGTATCATACCCCGCCATCCCGCGGCCCGAGATCGACGCGGAATGCCGGCCACTGCTGGCTACGCGGGAACCGGTGGATGGCTCCAGGTCATCGAGGGCCCGCCAAGCTCCTGCCGCTGGCGAACAGGCCAGGCCCACCTCGACGAGGACAACGGGGCCGAGAGCACGCTGATCGCTCCCGAAGAAAGGAGGGGTCTCGGCAAGCGGCTCGGGCAGTCCTCGATGACAGGGTTGCGGGCGCAGCCCCCTGCTACTTCGGCACCCCCTGACCCGGCGTCCACGGCGCTCCGGCGGCCGCCATGTCGGCCTCGAGCTTCGCCAGGTCGGTGTCCACCAGCGTGCGGAGCTGGCCGTCCACCTCCTGGAACTCCTGCTCTGCGACCTCCAGGCTCGTGCGATGCGTCTCGGTCGGGCCCTGCGTCGTGTACCAGTGGCCCTCGACGACCTGCTGCACCCGCTGGCCGATCGACGGGACCGACGGCTCGTTGAGCTCGCCGCGCACCGGGTCGCCTTCGAGACGCAGCGCCAGGTCGGCCCGGCGCAGCTCGAGGGCGCGCGCCCTCTCCAGGAGCTCCGGCGGCGCGCCGGGGGTGGCGAGGATCGCCTTCGCCATGAGCTTCAAGCGGTTCTCCGTGGCGTCCAGCACCTCGGCGGCGCCGGCCACACGACGCAGCAGATCGGACGTCTTCTGCTCGAAGGCCAGGATCACCTGGGGATCGGCGCTCCCGAGGGCGGTTCCGCCCGCGAGGGGCTTCACCTCGAAGCTCTGCGCCTCGCCGAGCGGATGGAGCTGGCCGTCGTCGAGGCGGGCCAGCTGGGCCGTGTAGGTCCCGGGAGTGACCAGCGGGCCGCCCGGCGGCTGGCCCCAGATCGGCGGCGGCTCCTCTTCGAGCTGGGTCACCGGCAGGCTCGAGGGATAGCGCAGGTCCCAGGCCACCCGGTGGAACCCCTTGCCCGCGGGCCCGGTCAGGCGGCGCACCACGTGCCCCTGTGCGTCGGTGACGGTGAGGACGAGCTGCGGCTCGCCGGCCCGCGACTCCTTGCGCAGGGCCGGCCAGCCGGGGAAGGGTACGTTCTCGCCCTCCTTGCGCAGCTTCGCCTCCTCGGCCGAGCGCTTCTCCCGCGGGCTCTGCCAGCCGTCCCGCAGGTAGTAGGTGAGGAGGGCTCCGAACGGCGGGTTCGGGGCCATGTAGGCGTTCTCACCCTCGTAGGCCTGACCACGCACGCCCAGGTCGACCGACGGCACGTAGAGCTTCGCGGTGCGCACAGAGAACAGGTGCGCCTCCTCGCCGAGCACCTTCTCGTTCACCTGGCGCAGTGGCGAGAAGTCGTCCAGGACGAAGAAGCCCCGCCCGAAGGAAGCGCCCACCAGGTCGCCCTCGCGGCGCTGGATCTCGAGGTCCCGGAAGGCGACGTTCGGCATTCCGCCGGTGAGGGCGATCCAGTGCTCACCGCCATCCACCGTGAAGTCGAGGCCGCGCTCGGTGGCCGCGAACAGCAGGTCGGGCTTCACGGCGTCCTGGGCCACGGCCCAGACCAGGTCGCGCTCCGGCAGGTCGCCGGCGATGGAGGTCCAGGTGCGGCCCCGGTCGGTGCTCTCGACCAGGTAGGGGTGGTAATCGCCCCGCTTGTGGTTGTCGAGGGCCGCGAAGACCGTGTCGGGGTCGTGGACCGAGGCGCGGACCCGGTTGACGAAGGAGCCCTCGGGAACGCCCGGGATCTTCTCGACCTTGCGCCAGCTCGTGCCGCCGTCCTCGGAGACCTGGATCCGCCCGTCGTCGGTGCCCACGTAGAGGAGGCCTTCGACCAGGGGCGACTCGGAGATCGTGGTCAGGTTGCCGTACCAGGACATGGCGCCGTTGTCGTAGAGCGCCGTGGTGCCG
>CAZIIB010000118.1:0-8513 GCA_964539125.1 uncultured Thermoanaerobaculia bacterium
CCGCGGCCACCAGCTCCGGGTTCGAGCACGGGTACATGGCGCCGCAGATCAGGGGGACTTCGATGCCGGCGTGCTCGGTGAGCGGGGTGGTAGGCACGGGGGGATTCTACTCGGGGAACGAAGGACCGTCTCGGTGCGTAGAGAGTGTGAGAGACCGGGCGCTCTGAAGGGTTTGAGGCGTCGCGTGTCATCATGATTCGGTGAACCACGCGAGGCCCCCACGGAAGAGGGCCTCGCCCAGCTCCATGGAGGTCGTGATGCGAAACAGATGGACTTGGATCGTCGGAGCGTTGTTCCTCTTCAGCCTCGTAGCTCCCGCCGTGTCGTACGCTCAGAGAGATACCGGCCGCGGCCCCACTCCGGTCGGCCGCCGGGGTTACGAGTGGGAGGCCGCCCAGAACGCGGCCAAAGAAGAGCAGAAGCGCCTGGAGGCGGAGCTCGCCGCCATGTCCGATGAGGAGTGGAAGTCGCGCGCCCTGGCCTGGATCGAGCTGAAGCCCGCGGAGGGGGAGAGTCAGCTCCAGGTTCCGGGCTCGAGCCGGGTAGGCGGCATCGAGGTGAAGAAGGCCGAGGTGGAGGAGGCGGAGGACACCGAGGGGAGCTGGACGATCGCCTGGAGCAAGCGCAAGGCGCCGAAGTCCATGACCCTGGTGCTCACCGACGTCGCCAAGACCAAGGTGCAGTGCCCTCTGCGGACGGCGGTGGAGGACGGAGACGTCGCGCTGGGGATCTTCCAGAACAAGATCGGCTCGCTGCTCTGCGTCCCCCGCAAGAAGAGCTGAGGCGTTCCCTCGCCGGAGCCGGCTCGGTAGGACCGGCTCCGGGGAGAGGCCTTCCCAGTGCCCGGAGTCGATCCCGCCGGACCATCGCTTTGCCCTGAAGAGACGAGGAGAAGAGGGGCGGGGGCGTCCCCTTCCCCCCTGGGGGTGGGAAGGGGATCGAGGGGATGCGGGGGGGATGCGACGGATCCGCCGTTGTGGAGAAGCCACCCAGGCGAGCGTAGGCTCGATCGGCCGACGTGGGAGGGGGAGCACCGTCGGACGAGGCCGAAAGCCTCCCAGCCGCCTCTGAGCTTCAAGCACACCTTGTATGACTTCGTGTCTCTTTTTCGATCTGTCGTGGGCGCCGAGGTTTCCTGGACTCTCGGTCACCTGAAGTCTACGAGCGCGGGGCGTCCGTGAGGTGGGAATCCCGGCGTCCCCGGGACCTCGCCCGCTACGGCTTGAAACCCCGAGACCGGCTCTACAGCCAGCCCTTGCGGCGGGCGGTCCGCGCCGCCTCGACTCGGTTGGCGGCGTCGAGCTTGCTGATCGCCTCGGAGAGATAGTTGCGCACCGTCCCCTCCGAGAGGTGCAGCGTCCCGGCGATCGCCGCCGTCGGCTTGCCCTCGCCGGCCAGGCGCAGGACCTGGCGCTCGCGGTCGGTGAGGGGATCCTCCTCGCCCCACGCCTCGGTAGCGAGCTCCGGGTCGACCGCCCGGCCGCCGGCCTGGACCCGGCGAACGGCCGCGGCCAGGTCCTCGGCCGGAGCGTCCTTGAGCAGGTAGCCGGAGACCCCGGCCTCGAGGGCCCGGCGCAGGTAGCCGGGACGGGCGAAGGTGGTGACGATGATCACCCGGGGCCGGGGATCGAGAGTCTTGAGCTCGGTGGCGAGCTCGAGCCCCGTCATCCTCGGCATCTCGATGTCGGTGACCACCACGTCGGGCCGCTCGGCGCGGGCGAGCTCGAGAGCCTCCCGGCCATCTCGCGCGCGGCCCACGACCTCCAGGTCCGCCTCGATCTCGAGGAGCGCCGCCAGGGCCCCGAGGACCAGGGTCTGGTCCTCGGCGATCAAGACCCGGATCAAGCTTCCACCTCCGACGCCCTCGGACCGGCGCCCGCCTCGTCCGGCGCGCCGGAGTCGCCGGCGACCCGTACGGGCTCGAGGGGCAGCTCGACCCGAAGGGTGTGGCCGCCGTCACCGCTGCGGGCCACGCGGCCGCCGAGGGCCTGGACGCGCTCGCGCATTCCGGAGAGACCGGAGCCCTCGGGCGCCAGCCCGCCCCGGCCGTCGTCGGCGACCTCCAGCACGGCGCGTCCCTTGCGCCGCGCCACGGAGATCCGGCAGCGCCGGGCCCGGGCGTGGCGGAGCACGTTGGTGACCGCCTCGCGCAAGGCGAGCACCAGCGCCGTCTCCCGCGGTGGACCGAGCTCCGGGCCCAGACGGCGGGCCTCGTCCGGACCGTCGATCTCGACCTCGAGGCCGGCCGACTCGAGGGTGTGGCGCGCGGTCGCCAGCTCGACTTCGAGGCCGGGCATCCTGTCGGCTCGGTAGCCCTGGACCGCCCGGCGGACTTCGGACAGCGCCTGGCGGGAGATCCAGTGGACCTCGCGGATCTCCTGGCGCGAGCGCCCGGGATCGCGCTCCGCCAGCTTGTCCGCCAGCTCGGACTTGACCGCGATGACCGTCAGGGTGTGGCCCAGCAGGTCGTGGAGGTCGCGGGCGATCCGCTCCCGCTCGGCCACCTTGGCCAGGTGCTCGACCTCCTCGCGGGCGGCCTTCAGGCGCTGGTTCTTCCTGTGCACCTCGGCGAAATGGATGTTTCCGGCGCTCACCAGCGCGGCGATCACCAGGAACGGCAGCCAAACCCAGAGCTGAAGCCCCAGCGTCACCGCTTCCAGGGTCGCGAGGCCGAAGAGGATGACGAGGAGCTGGAGGGCCCGCGCCGGACGGAACCCGAAGCCCACGAAGGCGCCGGCGTAGATGAAGAGGCCCCAGCTGCTCGGGTTGAACGGGGTGTAGAGAAGCCCGAGCAGGGTGATACCTCCGATGACCAGGAGAAGCTGACTGGCCGTGCGCGCCCAGTAACCCAGGAAGTAGAGCGGCAGGAAGGCGGCGATCACACCGGACAGGACGAGCCAGTCCGTGAGGCCGGCGTGGTCCACGGCCGGGCTGATGAAGAAGAAGCCCAGGTAGACGAGCCACAGGTAGGGGATCCACCCGAGCTCGGGGCGGTACGGCGGCAACAGCGGCCAGCTGCGTCGTCGGCCGCCGCCGGCCGCCTCGCCCCGGGTTTCCTCGTGCTGGCGAGCCATGGCGGGGGGAGTCTACCCGTATGTCTGGTCGGCGTCGCGCCGGAGGCCCGCCCGGGCGAGGCCCAGGGAGATCGCGGTCACCAGCGCCAGGGCGCCCACGTGGAGCCAGACCGGCTGGCCGGCGTCTCCCCCCACGACCTTCAGGGCGAGCTGCGCCAGGTGGTAGGGCGGCATCCACGGAGCGAGGTGGCGGAGAAAGGCGGGCAGGATGCTGAGGGGCATCCAGAGCCCGGAAGCCAGCGACATGGGGAGATAGACCAGGTTGACCACCGCTGGCGCGGAGTTGGGCCCGCACCAGGTGCCGAAGGCGAGGCCCAGCGCGCAGAAGGGGAAGGCTCCGGCCATCTGGACGAGGCCCAGCCCCAGCCACTCGCCCGGCGGCAGCCGCAGGCCGGCGAGGAGCGCCCCCAGGACCGACAGGACGGTGACGATGATCGCCCCGAAGACCAGGCTCATGGCGCACTTGGCGGCGAAGTACGCACCGGGCGGCATGGGGCTCGCCCGCTTGAGCAGTAGCCAACCCTGACCCCGCTCGACCGCGACCCCGACGCCGAACCCGAAGAGGGCTGCGCCGATGACTCCGAACGTACCGTAGGTCGCCAGCATGTAGGCGGCGGCCTGGACCCCGCCGATCTGGTGACTGCCGTAGGTGACGGTGAACAGGGCGTAGAAGACGGCCGGGAAGGCGATCGTCGGCAGGCTGTAGGCGGGCAGCCGCAACAGCTTCAGGAACTCGTACTTGGCCTCGAGGGCGTAGATTCGGGCCAGGTTTCGCGAACCCACGGCGAGCGGACGAGCGGCGTCCATCGTCTCGGCGTTCATCAGGCGGCTCCTCGGGAGAGGGTCTCGGGGGGCGCGGAGGATGGCGCGTCGGCCGCGTCGTCTCCGGTGAGGGCGAGGAAGGCCTCCTCGAGGCTCGCGGCGGCGACCTCGAGCTCGGAGAGGCCGGGATCGCGGGCCAGGAGCTCGCGCACCACGGGCTCGGCCGTCGAGGAGAGCACCTCGACGGCCGGTCCGTCCCAGCGGGCCGAGCGGACGCCGTCCCAGCCGGCGATCTCGGCCGGACGGAGCGAGGTCAGGCAGCGGATCCGGCGCCCGGCGGTCCGGGCTTTGATCGCCGCCGGCCGCCCCTCGGCCAGCACGCGGCCCTCGTGGATCACGACCACCCGGTCGGACAGGGCGTCGGCCTCCTCCAGGTAGTGGGTGGTCAGGAGCACCGAGCGGCCCCGGCGGACGAAGCCTTGGATCGCCTCCCACAGGCGATGTCGGGACTCGACGTCGAGCCCCACGGTGGGCTCGTCGAGAATCAGGAGCTCCGGGTCGCCGACGAGGGCGAGGGCGAAGAGCAGGCGCTGGCGCTCGCCCCCGGAGAGCTTGCCGAACGGCCGGGCGGCGAGGGCCTCGAGCCCGGCGGCGGCGAGCACCCGGTCGAGCGCCAGGGGCGCCGGGTAATAGCTCGCGAAGAGCTCCAGGTGCTCCCGGACCGCCAGGGTTTCGGGGACCTTCGAGATCTGGAGCATGGCGCCCATGCGGGTGCGAGCCGCCGGCGCGCGCGGGTCGGCGCCGAACAGCCGGGCGACCCCCTCGTCGGGTGCGCTCGTGCCCAGCAGGAGCTTGACGGCGCTCGTCTTGCCGGCGCCGTTGGGCCCCAGCAGGGCCACGAGCTCGCCACGGCGGATCTCGAGGTCCACACCGGCGAGGGCGGTCACCGCGCCGTAGCGCTTGACCGCTCCCCGGAGCTCGGCGGGCGGAGGATCGGGGCGGCGGGTTTCGAGGTCGGGTGACGGGCGGTGCATCGGGAGTGCCTCCTTTCCGAATTGCACCGCCAGTCTGCGGTCCGGTCGGCGCGCTCACCAGTGCCGTGGGTCAGGAACTTGCGCTGACAAACGTCAGCAGGAGCGCGCCTACTGCCCGTCGTAGGTCTCGACGGCGTCCTCGACCACGTCGAGGGTGACGCCGGCTTGGGCGAGGGTGTCGCGGCTGTCCTGGCCGGCGTGGTAGCGGCGCTTGGCGACCACCCTGGCGATGCCCACCGAGGCGATGAGCATGGCGCAGACCCGGCAGGGTTCCATGGTGCAGTAGAGGGTGGTGCCGGCGAGCGAGAGGCCGTAGCGCGCCGCCTGGCAGATGGCGTTCTGCTCGGCGTGGACCGTACGCACGCAGTGCTGGCGCACCGTGCCGTCCTCGTCGATCATCCGCCGCAGGTCGTGCCCCGCCTCGTCGCAGTGGGGAAGGCCCGAGGGCGAGCCCACGTAGCCGGTGCACACGATCCGCTTGTCGCGTACCACGACGCAACCGCTCCGCCCGCGGTCGCAGGTGGCGCGTGCCGCCACGTGGTCCACGAGGTCGAGGAAGTACTCGTCCCAGTCGGGTCGCCTCTCGGCTCTCGGCATCGGTGCCGTGAGCTTACCAACTGCGGGCGCCAGCACCCCCATCGGGTATCCTCTCCATCACGAACCGATGACTCAAACCCTTCATGTTCCAGCAAGGAGGTTGGCCATGTCTTGCGAATCCCGCGAATCCCGTACCCACCTCGCCCGTTTCGGCGTCTGTGCGTTCGCCCTCGTCCTCCTCGTCGCCCTGCCGGCGCTCGGCCAGGAGGCGGACCATCGCCCCTTGAGCCCGCGCGGCCAGGCCTCGACCCAGGTGGGCGGGAGCTGGGTCAAGCAGGACAACGGCCGGACCAGCTACCAGGACGGCAAGTGGATCGACATCGACTACGGGCGCCCGATCCTCCGGGGCCGCACCGACATCTTCGGCTCGGGCGCCGACTACGGCAAGAAGGTGGACTCCGGAGCGCCGGTCTGGCGGGTGGGGGCCAACCAGACGACGCGCCTCGAGACCGAGGCGGCTCTGACGATCGGCGGCAAGAAGATCGAGCCGGGTGGCTACGACGTCTTCGTGGAGCTGGGAGAAGGAGGAACGTGGACCTTCATCCTCTCCACCCAGCCGTACCAGAAGGAGTACGACCGGGACAACAAGGAGGCGATCTGGGGCGCCTACGGCTACGATCCGAAGTACGACGTGGTGCGGGTGCCCATGAGAGTGGAGAGCGCCAAGGGCTCGATCGACCAGTTCACGATCGGCTTCCTGGACGTGACCGACCAGGGTGGCAAGCTCGCCATGGGCTGGGGGCACACCGTCGCCAGCGTGGAGTTCCAGCTCGCGAAGTAGCAAGCGACCCCCTGACGGGCGAGTGCGGGAGGTGGCGTCCCCCTCCCCCGGGCACCGCGCCGCGAAGCGGAGTGGTCGGGTGGGAAGGGGAACGAGGGGTCGTGGGGGGAGACCCGATCACACCGGAGTCAGCAGCTCCAGCAGCTCCTCGCGGGTGAAGAGCTTCGCCAGCCGTGGATCGTCCTCCTGGACCACCGACTCGGCCAGGCGGCGCTTGCGTTCGATGATGGCGTGGATCTTCTCCTCGAGCGTGCCCTCGGTGACCAGCTTGAACACCTGGACCGCGCGGTGCTGGCCCATCCGGTGGACCCGGTCGGTCGCCTGGTCCTCCCGCGCCGCGTTCCACCAGCGGTCGTAGTGGATGACCACCGAGCCACCGACCAGGTCGATGCCGGTACCGCCGGCCTTCAAGCTGCCGACGAACACTCGGCAGTCGGGATCTTGGTTGAAGCGGTCCACGAGATCGCCCCGGTTCCGGCTCGACCCGGTCAGGGTGGCGTGCTGCGTGCCGAGGGCGCGCAGGTGCCGCTCGATCAGCTTGACCATCCCCAGGTACTGGGTGAAGACGACCACCTTCTGGCCGCTGTCGAGCGACTCCTCCAGAAGCTCGCGGAAGAGGTCCCACTTGCCCGAGGCGTAGTCTTCCGCCTGGTCGATCTCGCCCAGAGCCAGGGCCGGATGGTCGCAGACCTGCTTCAAGAGGTTGAGGAGGGCGAAGACGTGGATGTAGGGCACCGGCCCGGTGCCCGAGCGGAGCTGGCCGGCGAGCTCGGCTCCGCGGCCTTCGACCGCCTGGCGGTAGAGGGAGACCTGGTCGTCCGAGAGGGAGCAGAGCCGCAGGTCCTCGATCTTCTCGGGGAGCTCGTCGAGGACCGCCTCCTTGGTGCGACGGAGGACGAAGGGCGAGGTCTGGCGCCGCAGCTCCTCGAGGCGCTCCACCGGGACGGTCTCGGCGTCCGGCGGCACGCCGTAGCGGGCCTCGAACCGGGCGTCGCTCCCCAGGTAACCCGGCAGCACCAGGTCGAAGAGCGCCTTGAGCTCGGTCAGGGAGTTCTCGATCGGGGTTCCGGTCAGCCCGAGCTTGATGTCCGCAGCGAGGGCGGCGGCGGCCTTGAACCCCTGGGTGCCGCGGTTCTTCAGGTGCTGGATCTCGTCGAACACGACCAGGGCGAAGGGGATCCGGGCGAGCTCCTCCACGTCGTTGCGCAGGATGCCGTACGAGGTGAGCAGGATCTGGCCTTCGCGCAGGTTCGCCTCGAGGTTGCGCTGGGGGCCGTGGTGGACGACCGCCGTCAGGCCCGGCGCATGGTCGCGGAGCTTGGCGCGCCAGTGGGGCAGTACGGTGGTCGGGCTGACCACCAGGAACGGGCCGTCCACGCCGTTCTGCTCCATGAGGCTCGCGATCAGCGCCATGGCCTGGTGGGTCTTGCCCAGGCCCATGTCGTCGCAAAGCAGCCCGCCGAGACCGTTCTCGGCCAGGAACCGCAGCCAGTTCACCCCCAGGACCTGGTACTCGCGCAGGCCCGAAGCCAGGGCCCGTGGGGGTCGATAGGGTAGGGCCGGGCGGAGCTGGACCAGACGGTCGAGGACCTCTCGGGCGTGGTCGTCGGCCTGGACGTCCACCGGCAGCGGATTCTCCGAGGCGGCATGAAGGCGCAGCAGCTCGGGGAGGCCCAGGCGGAAGCCCTCACCGTCGGCCGGGTGGCCCAGGCCGCTCCGGCCGTCGCGGCCGTCGAACACCGCCTCGACCGCCTCCACCGCCGGCGAGAAGAGATCGATCCAGCCGTCGCCCACCTCGAGGTAGGGGAGGCCGTCGCGCCGAGCGCGGAGCAGCTCGGTGAGCGAGACGCTGCCCGAGCCGACGCCGTAGTGCACCGAGAGCCAGTACCAGCTCCGGGACTCGACCTCGTCCAGGTCGGTGTGGAGCTCCTCGTCGTCGCCCTCGCCGGCCGGCGAGGAGGCCGCGCCGCTCGCCACCACCTCGCTCGGGGAGACCTCGCCGGCGTGGATCTCCAGGCGGTCGAAGTCGCGGTAGATCTTCAGGTTGCGCAGCGGCTCCTCGAGGATCACGCTGCCCTCGGCGAGCTCCGCCTCGTGGTCGTCGAGAAATGCCGCCACCTGGCTGCGGGAGAGGCGTAACCGCCGTGGGGCACGGAACTTGCGCTCCTCTCCCGGCTTCTCGAGCTCGGCCAGCAGCTCGAGCTCGGGCACCCAGAGGAGCCGCCCGTAGCGGAAGGTCTCGAAGTCGTCGCGCTGGATGTAGCG
>CAZIIB010000119.1:0-8470 GCA_964539125.1 uncultured Thermoanaerobaculia bacterium
GAATCTCCGCCCGGTCGAGGGCGGCCTCGAGCATCGGCTGGTCGAGGAGCGCCGGATCGCAGAAGGAGGCGGCGGCGAAGACCACGCCGTCGGCGCCCGTCGAGGCCACCTTCTCGATCAGGTGGGCGCCCTTCTCGCCCGAGCCGATGTAGCGGCTGGCGGTGGCCGTGCCCCGCTCCAGGTAGGCGCGGGCCAGGGCGTGGACCGGGTCCTCGCCGTCGGCGATCTCGATGGGCCCGTCGAGGGCCTTCATCCCGAGCTGGAAGTCGTCGTCCACGATGTCGCAGCCGGCCTTCTCGAGGGTCTTGATGAGAGCCAGCGGCGGCTGCTCGCAGAACGAGCCGGCGACCACCACGCGGACGTTGTCGTAGGGACGAGCCTCGCGGGCGCGGAGCGCCTCGGTGACCTCGGCGAGGAGCGCCGTGTGCTCCTCGGTGGGGAGCACCGCGCCGGCCCGTACGGCGAGGTAGACCTCCGAGGCCGGCGCCCGCCAGGGCTCTGCGCGGCGCAGGGCGTCGAGCTCGTCGAGGGCCTCGCGCCGCCGGTTCTCGGCCGCGATGGCCGCATGCAGCGCCTCGTCCGCGAGCGGCCGCGCGCCTCGCTCCTCGAGGAGGCGGACGAGGCCGCGCATCTGGGACTCGTAGAAGCGGCCGCCCACGTCGGGGTCGAAGTTCTGGGGCAGGTCGACGTAGTAGGTGAGCGTCCCCGGGGCGAGGAGGTTGAAGATCCCCCCGAGGTTCCTCACCACGTCGCAGATCGATGGGAAGAGCAGGGCGTCGAGGACGTCCAGGTCGCCGCGCAGGGCGAGCTCGACCAGGCTCCTCGGCATGTGGCAGATGTAGCTCTGGAAGTAGGAGTCGCCCCGGATGATCTCCATCTGGTCGCCGCCGCCGAAGAGGGCCACCGGCAGGCAGCCGGTCGCCTCGAGGAGCGGGCGGGGCACGTAGATCGGCAGGTACCCGACGGCGAGGGCGCCCGGGTGCGTCTCCTTCCAGCTCCGGACCGCGCCCAGGGAGAGGTCCTCGACCAGCGCGCGGCAGCGCTCGAGGAGCGGGGCGGCCGGATCGGCCACGTCGGCCACGGGTGGCGGCGCCGGTGGCGGGTTGCCACGGGAGGTGTGTGGGGTCTCGCTCATGGGGTTCTTTCTCCGAGCAGCGGCGGAGCCGCCACCGAGTCGAGGTGCAGGTCGAGGCTCTCCTGGAGGTCGCGGTACGGGCACTGGGCCACGACCCCGCACAGGGCGAGGCGGTGGATCGTGCGGGCGAGCTCGTGGGGCCCGCCGTGGGCCTCCGGCTCGTACCAGCCGTAGATCCAGTTGAGCATGCCGAACAGGTTGTAGGTGATCCGGTCGAGCTCGGCGCCCGGCTCCGGCTCTCCCGCCTCGGTCGCTTCCGCGGCGGCGTCCAACCGGTCGCAGCCTCCGGCCACGAGCTCGGCGACGATGGCGCGCGCGATCTCGAAGTAGCGCTCCTTGAGGCCGCGCACCGCCCGGCGTCCGGCGGTGGGCAGCGAGGCCGCCTCGTGCACCAGCACCCGCATGACGTCGGGGTGCTCGGCGACGTAGCGCACGTGGTGGGAGATGAAGACGTAGAGGCGGGCGTCGGCGCTCTCGACCCCGGCCAGGGACTCTTCGGCCGAGGCCACCAGGACCTCGAACGCCTCCTTCTGGAGGGCGAAGAGGATCTCGTCCTTCGAGGCGAAGTAGTTGTAGAGGTTCGAGAGGCTCATCTCGGCCGAGCGCGAGAGCTCGCGCATGGACATGCCGTGGAAGCCGTGGGCGGCGATCTCCCGGGCGGCGGCTCGAAGGATCCGCTCCCGCGGCTCGACCGAGCGAGCCTGCCGGCCAGGGCGAGCAGCGCGCGCCGTCGCTCTCACGCTCAGCGCTCCCTCCACTCGGGCGTCCGCCGCTCGAGGAAGGCCTCGACCCCCTCGTTGCCATCGTGGCTCGACAGGAGTTCGCGAACGTACTGATCCTCGGCGGCCTCCAGAGCGCCGTCGAGCCGGTCGAGAAAGCCGCTCGCCCGGCGCAGCGCGGCAGTGCTCTGACGCAGGGCGAAGGCCGAGAGCGGCCGGAGCGTCTCCCGGTACCAGGCGAGGAGCGCCTCCTCCGGGTCGTCTTCGACGTCGAAGACCTCGGTCAGGAGCCCCACCCGCCAGGCGTCGGCGGCGCTCATGGGCTCTCCCGTGAGGAGGATCCGCTCGGCTGCCGAGGCGCCCAGCCGCCAGGCGCCGATGGCGGCGAGCACGGGCGGGAAGACGCCCAGCCGGATCTCCGGGCAGCCGAGCCGGGCCTCGGGCGTGGCGAACAGGAAGTGGCAGGGCAGGGTGAGCTCGAAGCCGCCGCCCAGGCAGTGGCCCTCGATCAGCGCCGCCACCGGCACCGGGTAGGCCGCCAGCCGCCGGATCAGGCGGTGGAAGGCGGCGAGCATGGCGGGAGCCTGGTCCCTCCGGTGCTCCTCCACCGAGGCGCCGTAGGAGAAGTTCCCGTTCGCACCCCGGAGAAGAACCAGGCGGAGCTCGGTGCGCCCCTCGTGGGTCTCCAGGGCGTCCTCGAGCTCGCCCATCATCTCGGAAGTCAGGACGTTGCCCTTCGGCCGGTCGAGGAGGAGGCGCAGCACCGTGCCCTCCTCGAGGAGCTCCGTCCGGATCGTCCGGTAGGCCGCGGTGGCGAGGCTCATCACGCCTCCTTGATCGAAACGGGCACCGCCGCCTCCGCTCCGGCGGCCTCCTCGGCTTCGAGCCGGGCGCGGGCGCTCGCCGGCAGGACCTCCCGCGCCAGGGCGGGGTCGAACCGACGCCCCTCGGCCACCGCCCGGCGCAGGGCGGCGAAGTCGATCTCCCGCTCGCCCTTGTCGCCGTAGTGGAAAGCGGCAAAGCCGGCGGCGGCCTCGGTCGTCATGTTGAGCGACAGCCAGGAGCGGTTGGTCTCGCTGTTGGCGTACCAGTGCTCGAGCTTCTTCTTGCGCAGGCTCTCGAGGGTCTTCCGAGTGCAGTCGGGGAAGGTATGGAGGAGGCGGGTGACCAGGCGCTCGACCGCCGCGTCCAGGGGCGCGAGATCGATGGTGAGCCCGGCCGCCATCTCCTTGCCCGCCTGCCGCTCGACGCCGGTCTTCCATTCGCCGTAGACGATCTGGCCCGAGCTGTCCAGGTAGCGGTCGGTCACCACCAGCGGGTTGGGGACGAAGGCGCCCTCCGGCGCGCGGTGGACCGGCACCACCTCGTTGATCAGGGCGAGGCGGTGGGCCTTGTAGGCCGACCAGGGCTCGCACAGGACCAGGCTCTCGGCCGCCCGGGCGAAGCCCACATAGAGGTGGAGGAAGTCGGTGGAGCCGCCGTCCGGTGCCGAGCCGTGCACCGGCCCCGCCTGGCCGAACGACGCGTGGTCGCCGGCGACGGTGAAATCGCAGGCCATGCCGATCTCCTGCCCGCCGGCGATCCGCAGCCCGTTGACCCGGCAGACCACCGGCTTGTCGCACAGCAGGATCGAGGTGACCATGTCGTTGAACAGCCGCATGTACTGGAGATACTCGTGCGGCCGGCCGGCGTAGTAGGTGGCGTACTCCTCGGTGTTGCCGCCGGTGCAGAAGGAGCGCTCGCCCGTGCCGGTGAAGACCACGGCCACGGCGCGCCGGTCGGCGCTCGCGCGGCGGAAGGCGAGGATCACCTCCCGCGCCATGTCGGTGGTGTAGGAGTTGAGCTGGCGCGGGTTGTCGAGATGGATCCAGACCTGGTGCAGGCCGGAGACGGGGGCGCCGTCGCGGCCGAGGACCGGACGGGTTTCGTAGCGGACGTGCTCGAAGGCGTAGGCGGGGTCGAGCTCGTGGTTCTTGAGGTCGGTCATGGTCGAAGGACTCCCTTTCATCAGGGCTGGCTATGGGAGGGGGCGTCCCCTTCCCCCCTCGAGGGTGGGAAGGGGAATCGAGGGGATGAGGGGGTGATCCATGTCACGTTTCGGGGTGCAAGACCATCCGGCGAGCCAGCCGGTGGTTCGCCATGTCGTCCAGCAGGCGATTGAGCTCCGACATGGGGGCGTGGTCGAGCATCGGGGACAGGCTCACACGGCCGTCGTAGATCAGCTCGAGAACCGCCGGGTACGCCTCGGGCGGGCACCCCCAGGTGCCGTGGACCGTGGCGTCGAAGGCCATGAGGTTCGACGGGCGCAACGAGATCGTCTCCGGCGTGTAGCCCACCTGGACCCAGGTCGCCGCCCGGTCGAGCAGCGCGAAGGCCAGGGCCTGGCCGGCGGCCGAGCCGCTCGCCTCGAAGATGCGCAGGCGCAGCGAGGGGATCCCCCACTCTCGGGCGAGGCTGCGGATCTCCTTGCGGACCTCCTTCCCCTCGCGGCCGGCGACCGCGACGGCGTGCTCGGCGCCCAGCTCGATCGAGCGCTCGAGGGCCGCGGGCGCGACGTCGCAGGCGACCACACGGGCGCCCAGGGCGCGCGCGATCTGAACCAGGAAGCCGCCCACGCCACCGGTTCCCACAACCACCGCCAGATCGCCGGCGGCGAGGTCGGCGCGAACCGTCGCCTGGTAGGCGGTGGAGACCGCGTCGGCCACCACCGAGAGCTCGTCGAGGGCGAACCCGGCAGGCGCCTGCTCGAGGGAGACCAGCGGCGCCGCTGGCACCAGGAGGTGGCTCGCGAAGCCGCCGTGGATGTCGTTGCCGGGCATCCGCTGGTCCGGGCAGGCGTTGCCGCGCCCGGCGCGGCAGAAGTCGCACTCGCCGCAGGGCAGCACCGCCGGCACCAGCACCGGCTTGCCCAGCAGGTGGCCAGCGCCGTCGCCGGCGCCGATCACGGTGCCGGTGATCTCGTGGCCGAGGACCAGGGGCAGGGGGTGGCGCGGTGGCACCGAGCCGTCGGCGAACCCCAGGTCGGTGTGGCACAGGCCGCAGGCGGTCACCTCGACCAGCGCCTCCCCCGGGCCCGGTTCGGCGATGGGGAGATCCCGCTTGACCAGGGGCCGGGCCGCCGCCTCCAGGAAGTAGCCCTGCGCGTTCATCTGCACTGGCCTTTCTGGGGAAGCTTCCTCTCAAGCCGACAAGGCGTCTGGAACGTCTCCGACGTCGTGAGGCACTGCTCCCCCGCCCACGTCGAGGGGCGTGGACTGTGCATGCCCGCTCGGCTATTCCAGGACGTTGGATTCATCGGGTCACCCCCCTCACCCTCGATCCCTCTCCCATCCTCGCGGGGGGAGAGGGAGGCCCCCTCCCGCTCTCGCGACTGCGTTGCAGATCAGTCTAGGTGAACGAGGTTTGTTTCAAAACTACCGGGTGGGGGGGTTTGCCTTGGGGGGGGGGGGGTGGAGGGGGAGGGCGGCCGCCCTCCCCCGGAATGTCCTCGCGAGGTCTAGCCGTCGGGATCGATGTGGGGCCCGGCCTCCGCGCAGTCGAAGCACACCCAGTCGGCCGGAGCCGGGGCGGTCGAGCCGCCGGCGCCGGCGGGCGCGGTCCGAGCGTGGACCTCCGGCGCCCCGGGCACGGGGGTGAGCCGGCTCCAGAGATCGCCGGCCCACTGCCAAAGCTGGGACCAGGGGGACGTCGTGAAGGGGATGTCCGGGGCCGGCCGGCCGGCCTGGGCGTGGAGCACGGTGGGCGCGAGCATCAGGGCGGTGATCGCGAGGATGCACGCGGACTGCTTGAGATGGCTACGACACATGTTCGCCTCCTGTAAGAGGCGGGTCGTTGGCCGGCCTCCGAGGCCGGCTCGCCCGCCTCGGTCACTCGGTCCGGGTACCGGGGCGGCGGCTCTCAGGGCTCGAAGCGCAGGGCCGGGTTCCGCCGGGCTCTCTGGAGGTAGCGGGCGATCTGCTGCACCAGGGCCACGGTGGCCGCGTCCCGTTCGATCGATTGCTGCAAGATGGCGAGCGCGGCGAGGGCCTCGCGGTGGACGTCGCGGGAGGCGAAGACCCGTATCATCCGGGCGGCGAGGTCGCGCGCCTCTCCGTAGCGCTCGGTCTCGAGGTAGAGCTCCGCCAGGTCGAGGGCCACCAGCGCGGCGTCGTAGCCGATTCCGGCCTCGAGGAATCCGTCCATCGTTCTCTTGAGCGCGGCCTCGGCGACCGAGTCCTGGCGGAGCCGGCGGCTGATCAGGCCCTCGGTCCAGAGGAGCCGGAGGCGCTCGATGGGCATGCCGGTCTGGACCGCGAGCCTGCGCACCTCGCGCAGCATCTTCCGCGCCTCGAGGGGGTTGCCGGCTTCTCCCAGATAGAGGGCCAGATTGTTCTTCAGGCACAGGAGCACCCGTGGCTCGCGCTCCCCGTCGATCCGGCTCGCCGCTTGCTGGAGCAGGGCGATGGCCTCCTCGAGGTGGTTCATGTCCCGGCACATCATGGCCTTCTTGATCAGCATCCGGCCCTGCTGGTGCTCGTCCCCCGTCTCGCGGTAGAGCTCGATCGCCCGGTCGATGGTCGCGACCGCGTCCTCGAACCGGCGCTGGTCGCGCAGATAGGAGGCCTTGAGCCCCAGAAGGCTCGCCTCCTCGTTCGGGTCGCCGGTGCCTCGGGCGTGAAACTCGTCGGCGATCTCGAAAGCCTCGGAGACACTCCGCAGGTCGGAGCGGATCCGCCGGCAGTTGGCGATGTAGGCCCAGGCTTCGGCCTTGATGTCGTTGAGCAGGGCGGGGCCGTGGATGCGACGGTCCAGCCGGTAGGTCACGGCGAGGGCGAGCTCGGCGAGCTCCTCGGCGCGCGCCGGGTCCTCCGACCAGATCCGCCGGCATTCGGTGAGCAGGAGCTCGGCGAGGCCGTAGGTCTGGAAGCGGGAGGAGTTCTCCACCAGGAGGGCCCGGCGTCCGGGCGGCTGGCCCTCGAGCTCGGCCCAGAGGGTCGGCGCGGTGGAGCGCTCGCGCTCGATGGCGAGACCGGTGCGGCGCAGCTTCTCGGCGACCGCCCGGGTCACGCCGTCGTAGGCGCCCGGGGGCACCGTGAACCGGTGCCCGGCGAACATCTTGTCGTACAGGGCCTCGGCTTCGGGCCCGATCTCGGGCAGCCTCGCCCGACACGGGGCGCACAGGAACAGGTGCCAGCCGACCTCGAACGTCTCTTCGCTGGAGAGCTTGCGGGCAGCCCAGCGGGACAGGGTCTCGTCCTCAAGGTGGTCTTCGCTCATGATCCTCCCGGTCCTCCTCTCCGGTCGTCTCGCTCGTCTCGGGCGACTCGGCGAGGGCGGCCAGGGCCTTCCTGCGGCGCTCGGCCAGGAGCGCCGCGCAGCCCCGTTCCACCGCGCGGAGCAGCCGCCCTTCCACGTCGGGCTGCCGGCTGCAGCGGAGCTGAACCTCCAGCACCGCCTCGTCGAGGATCGGCACGGCCTCTTCGGGGCTCACGCCGAACCGGCGGAAGAGGGCTTCGAGGCGGGAACCGAGGCGCCGGAGCACCTCCGCCAGGTCCCCGCCACGCGCATCTCCGGGGGTCATGGGCCTCCATTCTATGCCGCGCGGGCCGGTCCCGGCCTCCCTGTCCTCTCGCCGACGATGCTGGAGTCTATAACCAAGACATGTTTTCGCGCAACAATCTGCGGGAAGAAGATGCCGATCTCGGCGCCGAGGTTCTCCTGGAAGGAATCTCTCCGCGGAGAGGCGAAGGAGGCTCGCGGTCCCCGCGAGCGATCGCAGGTGCGATTCGCGTCCTGGAAGGGTGACGACGGCGGAGCGCGCCCGGGCGTGCCGGCGCGCCGCGCCGTGTCGTCCTCGATCCGCCCGATCCGACGCCAGTCAGGAGGAGACCGTGAACCGACCCCGCCTCACCCCTTCGCCCGCCCCCCGACCCGCCGTCCGCGTCTCGTGGCCGGCGGCTCTCGCCGCCCTGTCCCTCGCCGTCCTCGGCGCGACCCTCCCGGCCCGGGCCCTCGAGGAACCGGCCGTCCAGGCTCCGGGGACGATCGAGCTCCGTCCGACAGCGCCGCCCGCCGATGCCGCCCGCCGGCGGCTGGGACGCTGGAGCCGCACCTGGACCGGAGAGTGGTCAAAGCTCTCCGGCCCCTATCGGCACCTGGTCGCCGTACGTCGCGCGGGCCGGCCGCTCGCCGGGCTCGGCGCCTGCGAAGCCCTCGGCCGGGGTCTGCTGGCGCTCGACCGGGACCGTCTCTTCCCGGTCCCGGCCCCGGCGGTCGACCGCCACCTGCGGCGGGCTCTCGACCGCCTCGTCGGGGCGGCCGTCGAGTGCCTCCGCGATCGCCCCCACGCCGCGGGACACGCCCTCGATCAGGCTCGCCGGGCGTTCGGCGCCGCCCACCGGGCCCTCGCCCGCTACCGCGTGAATGTCTCCGGTTTGAGTACCGATCCCTGAGACGGCGCCAGGCGCTCAGCCTCCGGCCTGCGCGCTGACCACCGACTCGACGTAGGCGCGGTCGGCGGGGCTCATGCGCAGGAACTCGACGCCGACCTCGTGCTCGCCGCCGCGCTCGATCTCGTAGACGACCCGGCTGTCGGCCCGGACGACCCGCTCGCCGAGGGCGATCAGCAGCTCCATCA
>CAZIIB010000120.1:0-8459 GCA_964539125.1 uncultured Thermoanaerobaculia bacterium
CCGAGAGCGCCTCCGTCACCGCCAGCTCGAGGGGGTGGAAGAGGATCGCCGAGTCGTAGGTGGTGATCTCCGGCGCGGTCAGCACGCTCGGGTGCTCCAGGATCGCGCCCCCCGCGTCGAGCTCGCCGCCGGCGAACAGGTGGACGGCGGGGAGGGTCCGCACCGAGCCGTCGTCCTGGGGCCGCAGGGAGAGGGTGGTGCCGTCGAGCAGGAAGACGGCGCCCTGCGGATCGGCGCCCGCGGCGAGCATCGGATCGTCGGGCGCCACCGCGGTGATCACCCCTTCGTAGACCCGGCGCGCCGGTTCGGCGCTCATCCGCACCGGCTCGATCGTGGCCGTGCCGGCGCCGTCGATCAGACGAACCTCGAAGGGCAGCTCGGTGCCCGCGGGCACGCCGTTCGGCACCTGCCAGAGGGCCTGGTAGGTGCCCTTCCCGGGCCCGTCGGTGCCGGCGACCAGGACCCCGTCGGTCCAGTCGGCTGCCAGCTCCAGGTCCCCGGTGTCCGGGTTGCGCACCGGGCCGCGGAAGCTCACCGAGACCAGGTTGCCCGGCACCAGGGCGCCGCTCGTGTCCTCGGACGCGTCGGTCGCATCGACCCGGAGCAGGAGCTCCGCCCCGTCCGCCGACAGGACCGAGGTGTAGTCGGCCGGCCAGGGTGCGCCGTTCCACGGGTTGACCCAGGTGCCCACCGGCGCCGTCGGGTCGGCCTCCGGCGCCACGCTGAACGTGAGGGTCTGCTGGGCGTCGTTCCCCCCGACGTCCCGGGCGTCGAAGGTCGCGACCACCGCCATCTCACCGGTCACCCCCGCGACCGGCACGGTGAGCGTCGAGGTCCGGTAGAGGTCGGTCATCCCCGCCACCTTGGTGACGGTGAGCGGATCGGGGAAGAGGTCGGTCCGGTCGAGGCTCGCCGTCACCGTGTCGACCGCGGTCTCGGCGTCGCTCGCGTGGAGCTCGAAGTAGAACGACTCGCCGATGAAGAAGACCGTCTCCGGCGTCCCGTCGGCGAGCTTCGCCACCAGGCCGCCGAGGCTCGCCGGGGTGGCGTCGTCGGCCACCGGGAAGCGCGCGCTCTCGAGCGTGCCCGCCGTGCCCTGCGAGTCGATCGCCTGGGCGACGAAGTAGAGAGGCGTCCCCTCGGGCAGGTCGAGGGGAAGCTGGAAGTCGAAGGTCTGGGGCTCGAGGTCGGCCCACAGCCCCGACGCCGGCCGGGTGACCAGGCGATCCGGGCTGTCGGCGATCACCTCGGACGAGCCGTCGGCCCGGAGCTCGACGGAGAGGGTGAGCTGCGAGCCGTCCACGTCGTCCAGGCCGGCGACGGTGGCGCGGATCGACGAGCCGGCGTAGAACGTGCCCGCCACCGGCGCCAGGGCCTCGGCGGCCACCGAGCCGACCGTGGGCGCCGTGTTGGGCAGCACCACCATGTCCACCTCGACCACGTTGCTCTTGTTGGTGCTGGTGTCGACCACCTGCGCCCAGACCGGGAAGGGCCGCGGCGTCACCCCGTCGCCCGAGTAGGCGCCGACGAAGGGATAGGAGAAGGGATAGGCGACCGCCGAGTAGGACGGCGTCACCGGGTGGGTGGGATCGGTGGGGTCCTCGAAGTAGTAGTCGACCCGCTCGAGGTCG
The DNA here is from genome assembly GCA_964539125.1 of uncultured Thermoanaerobaculia bacterium. Lineage (GTDB taxonomy): Bacteria > Acidobacteriota > Thermoanaerobaculia > Multivoradales > DATKCC01 > CAVUBL01. The sequence continues at coordinate 1,632 of CAZIIB010000120.1, forward strand.
CCGCCGGGCGCTTCCGGCGTCACGTCGTCGATGCCCGAGATCTCCGGTACCAGGAGGTAGTCGACGCCCTGGACGAGCTGGCCGTCCGGGGCGCCCGCGGGGAACGGCACGGCGTCGAGCACCGGCGGGTTCGAGTCGTAGAGCCGGAAGGTGTGCTCGTAGACCGGCATCTCGTTGCCGTAGACGTCGGTCAGCCGGGAGACGACCACCCGGCGCCGCAGGGTGTCGCCGGAGAGGCTCACGCCGGCCACCGCCTGGGCCTGGACCGAGTAGCCGCCGCGGGTGAGGAAGAGGGTCACCGGCAGCGCCACCCACTCGCCGGTGTCGCGCTCGCCGTAGAGCTCCACCGCGTCATCGACCCCGTCGCCGTCGAACTGCTCGTCCGTCCCCTGAACCGCCTCGTTGAAGTCGAAGCGGATCGGCACCGTCGGATCGACCGGACGGTCGAGGGACGGCGTGGTGGCGATCACCTCGGGGCCGATGCCGTCCGCGGTCTTGAAGTTGGAGCCGACGCTGCCGCTGGTGGTGAGCGGCCGGCCGATCCGGTCGCGCACGCCCCCCGAGCCGCCGCTGATGGTGAGGGTGTAGGTGGTGAAGTTTTCGTACGGCGTCGACGGTGTGAAGCGCACCACCTGGTAGCCCTGGGGATCGACTTCCGAGCTCCAGACCCCGGAGGCGGCGACGCCGTCGGCGGCCTTCAGGTGGAAGTAGGAGCTGCTCGTCTGGCCGTTGGGCACCACCGCCGCGAGGAGCGGCTCCGAGAAGACGATCTCCACCGCCGCGGTGCGCGAGACCCCTTCCAGGCCGGGCGGCGGCACGATCGAGACGATCCGCGGCGGCGAGGCGTCGAGCAGGAGCCCCGGGATCGTGTTGTCGAAGCCGTCGGGCCCGACCAGGGTGCCGCTGGTCGAGGCGAGCTGGTCACCGTTCGAGCTCTGGGCCGAGAGGCTGTAGCCGCCCGTGGGCAGGACGTCGAAGCGGTAGGCGCCGGCGTCGTCGGTGAGGACGAGCTGGTTGCCGCCCTTCGAGTCGTGGATCTGGACGATGATCCCCGGCGCCGGCAGCAGGGTCGACGGGTCGCCCGAGTACCGGTCGTCGGCGACCGGCTGATAGACCACGCCGTGGGCCGACACCGCCGGCGCGAGCTGGACCATCAGCTCCACCACCTCGTCGTCGTAGGTCAGGGTTCCGAAGGCCTTGCCGCCGGTGCCGGTGGCGGGAGAGGTGGCGCTCGCGATGAGCGGTCCCGCCGGCACCGCGGAGAAGCTCACCCGTCCGTCGGCGCCGGTCACCGACGGGAAGCGCACACCTGAGGCGTTGAGCGTCACCTCGGCCCCGGCGACCGGCACGCCGTTGGCGTCCACCACCGTGATCCCCACCGCTCCCTTGGCTTTGAGCACCAGCTCGAACGGGTTGGCGGCGCTGCCGTCACCGGCGACGGGCGCCGGCCCCAGGAGGCTGCTGAAGTACGCCGACGCCGAGCGCCGCTCGCCCGAGATCTCCGACCCCGAGAGGGTCGCCGAGCGCGAGGCCAGGAGCTCGGGGAAGAAGTAGAGGTCGGTGCCGGCCTCGGGCTCGGCGCGGGTGAAGTCGTAGCCCGACTGCCGGAAGCGCACGCTGAACACCCCGCTCGCGGGATCGATCGGCGACACCCCCGCCGTCAGCTTCTCGAACAGCCGCACGTAGGCGTCGGTCACCGGCTCGAGCACCATCACCACGTCGGCCACCGGCGAGGTCTCGGTGAGGGCGGCCTCGGCGCGAGCCCGGCGGGCGGAGGTCTGGACCGCCGCCTCGAGAGAGAACGTTCCCTCCGGGATGCCGAGGAAGGAGAAGGTCCCCTCCTCGCCGGCGGTGCTGCTGGTCGTGGCCAGCGCGGCCACCCGGCCGCCGGCGGTCTCGCCGCTCAGCCGGACGATTCCGGCGGGCACCCCCACCGTGCGGGTCTCGTCGTCGTAGAGCGTGCCGCGCACCTCGCCTCGCTGGTCGAGGTAGACGGTGCCGTGGACGTGCTGCCCGGGCGAGGTCAGGGAGAGGCCGCCCAGGCGACCACTCCGGCCGGTCGGCGCGTGAAAGGCGTAGACCGAGTAGTTGCCCAGGACCAGGGCGTCGAAGACGACCACCCCCTGCGGGTCGGCCACGGTCCATTCACCGGTCGACAGTCGGACCTGGGCGTCGGGCACCGGCCCGCCGGTCTCCGGATCGCGCACCACGACGTCCAGCGAGCCGACGCTGGTCGACATCACGATGTCGGGCAGGTCGACCACCTCCCAGTCGGCGGCGATGGTGCCGCGCACCGATCCCGTGCGACTGACCTGACCGCTGTCGCGGGCGACCACGGTCACGTTGCCGGCGTAGACGTGGGAGACCTGGTAGCGGCCCTCTGCGTCGGTCAGGTAGAAGGTGCCCGCCGGCGGCAGCCGCCGGTAGGGGAACGAGTTCTCCCGCACGTAGTACTGGGCGAAGGCGAGGGGCTGCACGTCGCCGTTGAAGCGCTCCACGACATGGCCGCGCACCGAGCCCTGGGCCTTCATCTGTACCTGGAGGTCGAGCTCCTGTCCACCCAGGTTCACCAACCCGTAGGTCCGGCCGATTCGCTCGACGGTCCCCACCAGGCCGGCGGCGGTCACCACCACGTTGCCCTTGGGCACCAGCTCGAACCGGAAGTTGCCCTGGGCGTCGGTGCGCTGGGTCTGAGGCAGCAGATGCGAGGTGGCGAGGGTCACCTCGATGTCGGGCACCGGCGTGTGGCCGTCGACGTCCACCACCTGGCCGCTGACCGTGGCCGCGTCCTCGAAGACGATCTCGTGGTGCACGGTCTGGCCGGCGTAGGTCAGCTCGGCGTCGATCGTCTTGATGCCGTGGAACGGGTTGTAGGCGACGATCTCGTACTTGCCCACCGGCAGCTCGAGCTGCAGGTTGCCGTTCGGGTCGGTGGTGGTCTCGATGTGAGAGCCCTTGAGCTTGATCGTCCAGGATCCTTCATGGAACCAGGTGGGCTTGTAGTAGATCGGCGTCAGCACGCCGGTCGACGTCTGGGTGGTGGTGTGGATGGTGACCACGCCGCTGCCCACCATGCGCAGGTTGACGAACGGGCGGTGGCCGCCGTAGACGACCGACGCCTCCACCTGGCCGAAGTAGCCGACCCGGCCCGGCTGGAGACCGTCCCCGACGTGGGCGAGCACGGTCTGCTTGCCGATCGGGACGTCGTTGAACGAGAAGCTGCCGTCCGGCGCGCTCATCGTCGACTGGCTCGGGTAGAGGAGCACCTCGACCCCGCCCATGGGGCGGCCGAGGGGATCGAGCACGACGCCGTCGACGCCGCCCCTCATCTGCTCGAGGACCACCCGCTGGGCCTCGATCTCGTCCGCCGTGGTGTCGACGATCGGCGGTAGCAGGACATTGCCCTCGAGACCCCGGCCATAGTCGATGGCGTCGACGCTGTACTGGGACTCGTTCACCCCCTGCACCGGGACGCCCTCGATCCGGTAGCGGCCGTCGGCGTCGGTGTAGGCGAAGACACCGGGGCCGGGGATGAAGGCGACGGCGCCGGCCACCGGCAGGTCCGTGTTGGTGACCGCGTCGTGGAACACCACCAGGCCGGTGACCGTGCGGGTCGTGCCGTCGGCCAGGCGCAGGGTCAGGTCCTGGGTCTCGCCGGCCGCCAGGTTGACCGCGCTCACCACCGAGGTGCGGCTGATCTGCCAGGCGGCGGCCTGAACGTTCACCTGCCCCGCCGGCACATTGTCGAAGCGGAAGCGGCCGAAGGGATCGGTCGAGGTCTGGGCGATGCCGTGGCCGTTGCTGTAGACCGCCACCGTCGCCCCCTCGACCGGGTCACCGGTCGAGAAGCGCAGCACCCGGCCGGTGATCGTGCCCAGCGACGGCGGAATCCGCGGAATCTCGAGGCGGACGTCGACGCCGGCGCCCGGCTCCGCGATCCCCACCGTGGCGTAGACCTTGTGGCCGTCCTCGTCGCTCCCGGTGAGGGTGATCGGCCCCACCGGCACGCCGCCGATCCGGAAGGAGCCGTCCGAGCTCACCTCCACACGCTTGAGCTCGTTGAACAGCGTGCTGGCGGCGGTCACCGTGCCCTTGGGCACCGCGGTCTGCGTGTCCTGGTAGACCAGGGTGCCGGTGATCACGCCGCGGCCGAGCAGGGCGATGTTGACGTGGGCCAAGCGGTTCTGGAGCCGGATGCGCGAGCCGATCTCCTGCACGTCGGCGGGCTCGAGGTCCGGATCGGCGCCCTCCGGCACGATCGCCCGCAGGTGGTACTCCCCGCTGACCTGCGGATCCCAGTGCGGGCTCTCGACGAAGTCGAAGGCGAAATGGCCGTCGGCGTCGGTGGTCGTCTCGCCGGCGAGCTCGAGGACCGCCTTGGCACCGAACAGGGTCTGCTTGATCCAGATCCGGATGAGCTGCACCTTGGCGCCCACCGCCGGTGCTCCGGTGCCGCGAATCACCCGGCCGTCGACCAGGGCGCCCACGTGGAGCGGCGCCGTCTCGAGGGTCGGCGGCGGCACGTCCGGGTCCAGCGACTCGCCCCACCCGTCGACCAGGGCGGCGGTGTCGAGCTGGTGCTCCTGGTCGAGGAGCGGGCCTCCGGTCGAGGGGTCGATGAGGGCGCTCACCGGGGTCGAGTAGCGCACCGCCACGACCCGCGGATCGTCCTGCACGAAGGCCGCGGTGCCCACTTTGTCCGTCGTCAGGCTCGCCGGAGCCCCGGCGGTGTCGAGCCCCTGGAAGCTCGAGTGGATCCGGAAGCTCGCCGGGTCGAGGTCGGTGGCGTCCGGTGGGCGGTTGAACAGGTAGAGGAGCCCGTTGCCGTACCGGTTGGGCCGGTAGATGTTGCCCAGGGCGTCGGGTCCGCTCTCCTTGAGCCGGAAGTCCTGGACCGCGCCGATCAGGCGGAACGGCGGGCGGTCGACGGGGGTCTCGAAAGCGGAGGCGCCCGCCGGCGCCCCGCTCGCCAGGTGGTAGGTGGCGAAGCCGCCCTGGCCCGGCGACGGCGTCTCGATTCCCGCCTGGAGTGCCACCGCGTCACCCGCCGGCACGTCCACGTGGCCCAGATCGATGCGCCGGAAGTCCCGGGGATCGCCGTCGTCGGGGAGGACCAGGACCAGGTGCCCGGCGGCGGCCTCGGAGCCGTCGTTGCGCAGCACCACCTCGAAGGTCTCGCCGGTCTCGAGGTGGCCGACCACCGCGAACGGGACGCGGGCGCCGCCGCTCGAGGTCTCGTGGAGCTCGTAGACCTCGCCGTAGGGGAGCGTCCGAACCACCGGCACCGTGCCGTCGAGACCCCCGGCCGGCCCGCTGAGCACGCCGAGGCCGTCCTCCGTGGGGCGGCGGATGTCCAGTGACGGAAGGGGCGCCGAGCCGTCCGGCACCACCGTGGCGGCGAGCCAGGGAGCCGTGTAGGAGGCGGTCGTCGCGAAGTGGTCGAGGAGCTCGACGGCGTCGAGCCCTCGGTTCTCCTGCTCGTGACGCAGCAGGGACGCCATCTCGGCGCCGGCGGCCTCTCCCTTCTGGAGGCGGCGGCGCAGCTCGTCGATCTCGGCCAGCGGATCCCGGTTGCCGAGCTGGTCGAGGGCCAGGATCTCGAGCGATTCGAGGAGCGGCTCGCCCGCGAAGGTCCGGAGCCCGGCCTCGCCCAGGTCGATCGCCCGGCGCTCGACGTCGCTCCGGATGACCTGGGGCAGCTCGGGTGGGGTGTAGGCCGCCGGCGCCACCGCCAGGCTGTAGGCCAGGCCGAGGAAGCGGACGTTCGCCCGCAGGAAGTCGCTCGACGACACGTAGGGCACGTCCAGGCGGTCGCTGAACCGGGGCAGCACCAGGGTGGCGGGCGAGAGCGGGATGCCCAGCTCCCCCACCCCCGTGTACAGGTGAATCGTCCCCTGCCCCGCCGAGGAGCTCGACTGGAAGGTGGTGGCCACGACCTTGCCAGTGAGCTCCGCCACCAGCCGGTACTCCACCGTCTCGGCCTGGCCCGGCTCGAGGGTCTCGATGGTCCGGCTCAGGTCGTCGTTCGGGTCCTCTCGGTGGGCGCCCGAGAGGTGGTCCTCGTCCAGGTCGACGGTGATCAGGTTCTGGGTCGCCCGGGAGAGGTTGGTGACGGTGACGTAGAGGGAGTAGGCCTCGCCCTCCCGCACCACGTCCGGATGGCTGAAGGTGAGGTTGAAGCGGGCGTCGACCACCTCGACCGCGGCCTGGGTGCGCGAGAGCACGGGCAGAGGATCGCGGCCCGGGCGGTCGATCTCGCCGGTGACGTCGATCGCCAGGGTATGGGTGCCGGCGAGGAGGCCTTCGATCGTCCACGCGGCGCTCCCCTGCTCGCCGGGGTCGAGCACCCGCTCGCCGTTCTCCTGGACCACCGGCACGAGCTGGCCGGCGGCCACCGACGGATCGCTGGCCACCACCCGCAGCACGTTGCCCGAGGGCAGCCGGACCGAGGCGCCGAGGCCGGAGAGCTGGACGTCGGAGCCGGGCGCCGAGCCGTTGGCCACGATCAGCCGGGCCTCGAAGAACTGGTTGAGATAGCTGACGCTTCCGGGCAGGACGATCGCGCCGAACATCGGGAACCTGAGGTCCACGTCCTCCTCGGACTTGAGCTGCGGCCCCTCCGGCTCTTTGCGCTCGAGGGCGAACGGCACGATCCTCGGCGGCCGCCACCGTTTGACCTGCTGGACCACGTTCTCCGGCAGGCCGTCGAGGCTCACCTTGGGCTCGCTCAGCGCCTGAACCGCCTCGAAGCCGTTGTAGATGATGGGCAGCTTGATCTCCACCGTCTCGCTGCCGAAGGCGAAGCCGACGGCGAAGTCGAAGGCCTGG
>CAZIIB010000121.1:0-3688 GCA_964539125.1 uncultured Thermoanaerobaculia bacterium
TGCGCGCGTTCCTGGTAGTCCCTCGCCTTCTCCGGCAGCAGCTCTTTCATGATCTCCTCCCTCACGTATCCGGTGGTCACTTTATTGGCAGTCCGCGAAACGCCGCCCGACCCCAACGGGTGGGATGCAGGGGACGGAGGGGTGGGGCAGGCGCCGCGCCGCCCAGTGTAGCCGGTACGGTCGGTTTAGTCGGCTCGCAGGGCGCCCACCGGATCGAGCCCGGCGGCCCGGCGGGCGGGCACCCAGCAGGCGGCGAGCGCGACGGCGACGAGGAGCACCGTGACCCCGCCGTAGGTCGCCGGGTCGAGGTGGGAGACGCCGAAGAGCAGGCTCTGGAGGAAGCGGCTGAGGCCGACCGAGACGGCGAGCCCGAGGGCGGCGCCGGCGATGCTGAGCCTGAGGCCCCGGCCGACGATCATCCCGACGACCGCCGAGCGGCCCGCGCCGAGGGCGGTGCGCACCCCGATCTCCCGTTCGCGCTCGGCCACGACGCCCGCGAGCACTCCGAAGATCCCCACGGCGGCGAGCACCACGGCGACGCCGGCGAAGAGCGCGAAGAGCAGGAGCGCGAAGCGCATCCGAGCGGCGGAGTCGGAGACGAGCTCCCGCATCGTCGCGACGCGGGTGACCGGCACGTCGGGATCGAGGGCGCGGACCCGGGCCCGGATCGCGGGGACCAGGGCGGCGAGATCGGCCGGTCCGCCCCCGGCCGAGCGGGCGCGGACCACCAGGGTCCGGGTGGTGTCCGCCCAGAGCCACTGCTCCTGGGGCACGTAGACGGCGTCGGACTCGGCAGCGAGGGAGACCTGGTGGGTGTCGGCCACCACGCCGACGATCGTCCGCCATGGGCCCTCGTCGGCCGAGCCGATACGAACGGCTTGCCCGATCGGGTCGGCGTCGCCCAGCTCCCGGCGGGCCAGGGCCTGGCTGATCAGCACCGAGTGCGGGCCGCCCTCGTCTCCGGAGGCGGCCGCGAAGTCCCGCGCGTCGAAGCCTCGGCCCCGCACGAGGCGGAGCCCGAGGGTCTCGAGGTACCCGGAGGAGACGGCGTAGCGGAAGGCGCTCGGATCCTCCTCGGGGTTGGCCCGCGGGTGGGAGCGGAAGTGGATCCCGTAGGCGTCGAAGTCTCGGGAGAGCGGGAGCTGGCTGGTGAGCGCCGCGCTCGACACCCCGGGGATCGCCCGGACCTCGCCCAGGACGCGGTGGTAGAACGCGTTGACCTTGGCGTCCTCGGAGTAGGCGGTGCCGGAGGCCTCGAGCTGCAGGGTCAGGATGCCCTCGGTGTCGAAGCCGGGCGGCACGGCGAGGAGCCGGACGAGGCTCTGGAGCAGCAGGCCGGCCCCGACCAGGAGCACCGTGGTCAGGGCGACCTCCGCCATCACCAGGGCCGTCCTCTGCCCGCGGGGCGTGGCGATCACGGTGCGGCCGCCGGCGGCCCCGGCGAGGCGGCGCCAGAGCCGCTGGCGGGTGAGATAGGCGGCGGGCAGCAGGCCGAAGACCAGGCCGGCGGCGAGGGTGAGCCCCAGGCCGACGAGGAGCATCGCCGGGTCCGCCGCCACCTGGTCGATGCGCGGAACGCCCGGAGGGCTCAGGTGGACCAGGAGCCGGACCCCGAGGAGCGCCACGCCGAGGCCGGCGAGGCCGCCGCCGGCGGCGAGCACCAGGCTCTCGACGAGGAGGGAACGCAGCGCACGTCCCCGGCTCTCCCCGAGGGCCGCCCGGATCGCCAGGTCGCCGTGGCGCTGGGCGGCGCGGGAGACCAGCAGCAGGCTCACGTTGGAACAGGCGATGAGCAGCACCAGGGCGACGGCGCCGAGCAGCGCCAGAAGCGCCGGCCGTACCGCCCTGGTGAGGTCGTGCTGGAGCCCGACGACCTCCATCCCGTGACCGTTCGTGTCGGGATACTCGGTGGGGTGCTCGGCGAAGAGCCGCGCCGAGAGGCCCTGCATCTCGCGGTCCGCCGCCGCGACGGTGGCCCCGGGGGCGAGCCGCGCCACCGCGCGCAGGTGCCGGCAGGTGCGGCAGGCCCAGGAGAGGGAATCGTCGTAGCGGAGCGGGCGCCAGATCCGAGCGTCGGGAGCCAGCAGGCTCTCGAAGCCCGCCGGCAAGATCCCCACCACCGTCGTCGGCCGCCCGCCGAGCGGGATCGTCCGGCCCACGAGATCCGGGTCGGCCCCGAATCGGGTCCGCCAGAGCGAGTCGCTCAGGATCGCGACCCGGTCGGCTCCTGGGCGGTCGTCCGCCTCGGTGAAGTCCCGTCCCAGGGCCGGCGCCACCCCGAAGACACGGAAAAAGGACCAGGAAACCTTCTGGCCCTCGATCCGCTCCGCGGGCCCGTTGCCGGTCAGGGTGACCTGCCAGTTGGCGACCGCCGCCACCGGGCCGAAAGAGTGGTTGCGCTTCGCGACGTCCTCGTAGGTGGCGTAGCCGACGTTCGAGCGCTCGCCAGCGGGGTCGCGCTCCCAGACCATGACGATCCGTCCGGGCTCGGGGTAGGGAAGGGGCGCGAAGAGCACCGCGTGGACGACGGTGTAGATGGCCGTTGTGGCGCCGATTCCCAGGGCCAGGGTGAGGATCGCGGCGAGGGTGAAGGTGGGGCTTCGCCGCATGCCGCGGAGCGCGAGGCGGACGTCGTGGGCCAGGTCGCCGAGCCATTCCCGAAGCTGAAGCGTCCGCTCCCGCCGGTGGGCCTCGCGGCGCACGGCCTCGACGCTGCCGAAGCGGCGGCCGGCCTCACGCCGGGCCTCGTTCGGCGAGAGACCGCGGGCCTCGAGCTGCCGGGCCCGGAGCTCGAGATGGAGGCGGATCTCCTCGTCGAGCTCGCGGCCGGTGAGATCGCGGAGGGAACGGGGGAGGCGGAAGCGCCGGCGGGTCGTCTGGTCGCGAGGAGACATGGCGGGGAGGGGCGGTAATGGCCTCAGGCCGGCTGGGGCCGGGGGGCTCCGGTGAGGATGCCGGTGACGATCTCGCTGAAGCGCACCAGCCGGTCGGTCTCGTCCCGCAGGTGCGCGCGGCCCCGCGGGGTCAGCCGGTAGAAGCGGGCCCGCCGGTTGTTCTCGCTCACGCCCCACTCGGCGTCCAGGAGGCCCTTCTTCTCCAGGCGGTAGAGGGCCTGGTAGACGGCGGAGTCGTCGAAGGCGAGGCGCCCCCGGCTGCGCTCCTCGATCCAGGTGGTCACCTCGAAGCCGTGCATCGGCCGGACGACCAGGGCCTTCAGGGCCAGCAGATCGACGGTGCCCCGGACCACGGGGATCGGTTCTTCGGCGGGAGACGTTCGGCTCGGCTCGCTCATATGAGATTCTCCATAGAGAGTCTCAAACATAGACCGAGCCGGCCGCCCTGTCAAGAGGAGCCGCCTTGGGAGATCGCGCCGGAGAGCTCGGGTCCGCGGCGCGATCTCCCCAGACGTTTACGGCACCGCGGTCAGCAGCACGATCATGGCCTCGTCGCCGCCGTCGAGACGCGAGGAGCCCACGACGACCGTCTCGCCCCGGGCGATGCGGAACGAGGCCGTGAGGTTGGACTCGGGGGCCACTGGCGCGACCATGGCTCCTCCCCGTTGGACCTCCTTCTGGAGGGCCTCCACCGAAGGCTCCTGGCGCAGCTCGAACCGATCGATCAGGTAGGCGGTGGGCGCCGATCCGGAAGCCCCGGCGACCTCGGGTTTGAACAGCATCGCGGCCTCGTA
>CAZIIB010000121.1:3698-8441 GCA_964539125.1 uncultured Thermoanaerobaculia bacterium
GTCTCGCCCCGGGCGATGCGGTAGGAGGCCGTGAGGTTGGACTCGGGGGCCACGGGCGCGACCGCGGCGGCGGCGCCCCGGTGGGCCTCCTTCTGGACGGCTTCCATGGAGGGCTCCTGGCGCAGCTCGAAGCGGTCGATCAGGTAGGCGGGGGGGGCGGCACCGGGACCCCCCGCGACCTCGGGTTTGAACAGCATCGCGGCCTCGTAGTGCGTGCCGCCGGGGCCGGTGAGGCGGGCGTGGGCCTCGCGGGTCGCCCGCACCAGGGCGGCGTCGACCACCCGGTAGCTCTTGTAGGGGAGGAAGTCGCGGATGTCGTCCAGGGCCTTGGCGACCCCCTTGGGCAGGTCCTCGTCGGTGCCGGCTCCCGGCTTCCTGGAGGCGACCACGAGGGTGATGTGGAAGAGCTGGCTCAGCCTGGGGTCCGCCGACCGCGTGGCGGCGAGGCCGGAGGGAGACGCGGCCGGAGCGACCTCGGGCGGGCGCTGGGCGAGGAGCGCCGGCGAGGCGGCGACGGTGGCCGCGAACGCGAAGACGGCGGCGAGGGCGAGCGAGACGGCGAGCCGGCGGCGGGGCCGGCGGGGCGTGCGAGTCATGGGGATCCTCCCGGACCGCGGCGGCCGCGGCCCCTGTCGGTGTCGACGATCTCTCGAGCCGGGTAGAGGACCCAGACGATCCGGGTCCCTCCCGGGGTGGTGAAGTGGACCTGCTGCCCGCTCGCGGCGGGCTCTCCCGGCAGGCTTGTCGGGGTGGCCGGCGGCCCGGTTTCGACCGCGGCCCGCCGCAGCCAGATCTCGGTGCCCAGGGCGAGGACCAGGAGGGCCGCGACGGCGGCGACGGTGAGGGTCCGCCGGGGAGAGCGGTGCCAAGGCTCGCTCTCGGGTCCAATCTCGGCCGGCCGGCTCGTGCGGATGCGCTCCCGCATCCCGGCGAGCTCGGCGGCAGAGGGCTCCGAGCCGTCGGCGGCCGGGTCCCCTCGGCGCAGGATGTCCCGGAGCGTGTCGCGGTCGTCTCTCTTCATGGGCGGTCTCCGGAGAGGAGGGTAGCGGCCAGGTCCTTGCGGGCCATGGCGAGGTGCCAGCGGACGGTGACCCGGGCGAGGCCCAGGAGCTCGGCGATCTCGGCGACGCTCCTCTCCTCGAGCTCGTGGAGCACCACCACGGCGCGGCGGCGGGGCGAGAGCCGGGCGAGGGCGGCCTGGACCGCCGAGCGGGCGGCGAGGTGCCGCTCGACGGTCGGCTCCCGGGCGGCGGTGGGGGCGCCGAGGTGCTGCTCGAGCCGCGGCGCCTCGCGCCGGCGAACGGAGAGGCGACGCCGGCGGTCCCGGCAGAGGTTGACCTGCACCCGGGTCAGCCAGGCGGCGGCGTCGCGCTCCTCGGCGGGGATCGAGCCGGGGCGGCGGGCGGCGCGGACGAACGTCTCCTGCACCAGGTCCCGGGCCTCTTCGCCGTCCGAGACCATCCGCCTCGCCAGCCGGTAGAGTCGCGCCTGGTGGGCGTCGAACAGGGCCCCCAGGCGCTCGAGCGGCGCTCCGGCGGCGGCGGTCTCCAGTGGCTCGGTCGGTGTCATCCGCCCCCTCGTCAGCTCCAGCGTGGTCGTGCAAGTCTCGCTCACACCCGGTCCGACGCGCGAGTCGCCCGGTGCGTTGGCCCACGGCCGGAGCGTCCCGGGGGCGTGCTACGATCCCCGCCGCCATGAACACCACCGATCCGCGCAATCGCCGTCCTCAGCGGATCGCCGTCCTGCCCGGCGACGGGATCGGCAAGGACGTCGCCGCCGAAGCCGTCAAGGTGATCGAGGCCGCGGCCTCCGCGTTCGATCTGCCCTTCGAGCTGGTCCAGCTCGACTGGGACGCCGACCGCTACCTCGCCACCGGCGAGACCCTCCCCGAGGGGGCGCTCGAGGACTTCCGGGACAACTACTCGGCGATCTACATCGGCGCCTACGGCGACCCGCGGGTGCCCGACATGAAGCACGCCGCGGACATCCTCCTCGGCACCCGCTTCGGCCTCGACCTCTACATCAACTTCCGGCCGATCAAGCTCTACGACAAGCGACTCTGCCCCCTGAAGGACCGCGACGAGTCGGAGATCGACTTCGTCGTCTTTCGGGAGAACACCGAAGGGGCCTACGTCGGGGCCGGCGGCAACTTGAAGCTCGGCACCCCGGACGAGGTGGCGATCCAGGAGGAGATCCACACCAGGAAGGGCGTCGAGCGGATCATCCGCGCCGCCTTCGAGTGGGCCCGGGACAACGGCCGCCGCGAGGTGCTCATGGCCGACAAGTCGAACGTCATGCAGCACGCTCACGGCCTCTGGCAGCGCTGCTTCGCCGAGGTGGCGGCGGAGTACCCCGGCATCGAGCACCGCCACATGTTCGCCGACGCCCTCGCCATGCAGATGGTCCGGAAGCCCCACGAGCTCGACGTCATCGTGACCAACAACATGTTCGGCGACATCCTCTCCGACCTGGGTGCGGCCCTCCAGGGCGGCCTCGGCCTGGCCGCCTCGGCCAACCTCCACCCCGGGCAGACCTCCATGTTCGAGCCGGTCCACGGCTCGGCGCCCAAGTACGCCGGCACCGGCCGGGCGAACCCGTTGGCGGCGATCCTCTCGGCCTCGCTCATGCTCGACTTCCTGGGCCACCGGGAGGCGGCCCGTCGGGTCGAGGATGCGGTCGCCGAGGCGCTCAAGACCGGGCAGACCACGGTCGACCTGGGCGGCGACCTGACCACCTCCGCGGTGGGGGACCGGATCGCCAAGGCAGTCGCGGGTTGAGCACTCGGCCCGGGGCTTGACCTGCACCGCCGCTCCGATTCCGAGCGGGCTTCTATAATCGAAGGTCACCGAAGCGCGCGGCCGCGCCCCCGGAGGAGCCCATGCAGCCCGAAGAATCCGACCTCATCCACGACTGGAACATCGCCGCGGGGCCGGACCTCCAGCCCGCGCGCGGCCGGGTCGAGCTCGACGACGAAACCCTGCGCGACGGGCTCCAGTCGCCGTCGGTGGCGAGCCCGCCCATCGAGGAGAAGCTGGAGATCCTCCACCGGATCGCGGGGCTCGGGATCGAGTCCGCCAACATCGGCCTGCCCGGCGCCGGCCCCCACGTGGTGGCGGACGTCGAGCGCCTGGCCCGGGAGATCGTCGACCAGCGCCTGCCCATCGAGCCCAACTGCGCCGCCCGGACCGTGCGCGCCGACGTCGAGCCCATCGCCCGGATCTCGCAAGCGGTCGGCCTGCCCATCGAGGCCGCCTGCTTCATCGGCTCCTCGCCCGTGCGCCAGTACACCGAGGGCTGGGACATGAACAAGATGCTCCGCCTCTCCGAGGACGCGGTCTCCTTCGCGGTGGGCGAGGGGCTGCCGGTGATGTTCGTCACCGAGGACACGACGAGGGCAGCCCCGGAGGATCTCCGCCGGCTCTACACGACGGCGATCGAGGCCGGCGCGCGACGGGTGTGCGTGGCCGACACCGTGGGCCACGCGACGCCCAACGGCGCGCGCAACGTGATCCGCTTCATCCGCGAGGTGGTCGACGCCACCGGCGAGGAGGTGAAGGTCGACTGGCACGGCCACAAGGACCGGGGCCTGTCGGTGATCAACGCCCTCTCCGCCGCCGCGGCCGGCGCCGACCGCCTCCACGGCACGGCGGTGGGGATCGGCGAGCGGGTGGGCAACTGCCCCATCGATCTCCTGCTGGTCAACATGCACCTGCTCGGCTGGATCGACCGGGACCTGACCGGCCTCGCCGAGTACTGCCGGTACGTCTCGCGGGTGACCGGCGTCCCGCTGCCCGACAACTACCCCGTGGTCGGGCGCGACGCCTTCCGCACCGGCACCGGCGTCCACGCGGCGGCGATCATCAAGGCCCGGGCCAAGGGAGACCACTGGCTGGCCGACCTGGTCTACAGCTCGGTGCCCGCGAGCCTGGTGGGCCGGGTGCAGGAGATCGAGGTCGGCCCCATGTCGGGCGAGTCGAACGTCGTCTTCTGGCTCCGGGAGCGGGGCATCGAGCCGGAACCGGAGCTGGTCAAGGCGATCTTCCAACGCGCCAAGGACTCGACCCGGGTGCTCGAGGAGGCGGAGGTCTACGCGATCTGCCGCGAGTGCGGCGTGGAGCTGCCGGACGCCGTGGGCAGCGGGACGCCCGCATGATTCTCTCGCGCCTGACCGTCGGGCCGTTCGCCGAGAACTGCTACGTGATCGGCGTGCCGCCGCGGGTGGCGGTGGTCGATCCGGGGGCCGAGAGCGAGCGCCTGTTCGAGGCCATCGAGCGCGAGAGCTGGCAGCCGGAGGCGATCCTCCTCACCCACGGCCACCTGGACCACATCGCCCACGCGGCCCACGTGGCCGAAGCGTACGACATCGGCCTCCGCATCCACGCCGCGGACCTGCCCTACCTTCGCCACTCCCAGATGCCGGAGTACGAGGCGATGATCGGCTACCGGCCGCCGCCCGAGCCCGAGGCCTTCCTCGAGGACGGCCAGGAGCTGGAGGTGGCCGGCCTCACGCTGCGCGTCTTGCACTGCCCGGGGCACACGCCGGGCCACGTGGTGCTGATCCACGAGGCCAGCCGCCAGATCCTGGTGGGGGACGTGATCTTCCAGCGCGGCATCGGCCGCACGGATCTTCCCGGCGGCGACACGGAGACGCTGCGCCACTCGATCCAGGACCGCCTCTTCACCCTGCCGGGCGACTACACCCTCTACCCCGGCCACGGCCCCGAGACCACCCTCGACGAAGAG
>CAZIIB010000122.1:0-8415 GCA_964539125.1 uncultured Thermoanaerobaculia bacterium
AAGGCCGTGAAGGCGCCGGCCAGGGCCACCGGACGGGTGCCCAGGGCCCCGAGCACGAAGGCCGGCGGCGCATCCGGCGGGATCTCGAGGCCGGCCCGGCGCAGCGTCTCGGCGGTCTCGTCGAAGCCGCACCACCGGGCCACGCGAACGAAGGGCACGTTGAGCGAGTGGACGAGGGCCTCGCGTACCGTCACCGGGCCGCGAAAGCGCCGCCCCAGGTTCACGGGCGACCACGGCCCCGAGGGCAGATCCACCTGGACCGGCTCGTCGAGCACCCGGCGCGCCGGGAACAGGGGCTCGTGCCCGCCGCAGCGATCGAACGCCTCGAGCAGCACCAGGGGTTTGAGCGACGAGCCGGTCTGGCGCTCGGCCTGGCGGGCCCGGTCGAAGTCGTCCCGGCGGTCGCGGGGATCGCCTCCGACGTAGGCGAGGACCGTCCCCATCGTCCCGTCGACGGCGACCAGGGCTGCGGAGAGGGGACGGCCCGCGAGGCGGGGATGCGCTTTCCGCAGCCGGTCGAGGCCCTCGGCCACCGCCTGCTCGGCCCACGCCTGGAGCAGCGGATCGATCCCGGTCTGGACGAGCACTCCCCGGCCCTTGCGCAGACGGCGGGGGGCGACCTCGTCCACCGCGCTCCGTACCCAGCCCAGGAAGCGCCGGCCCTCCGGCGGCTCCGGCGGACGGAGGTGGAGACGCGGTAGCCCGCGGGCGAGCTCCCGGTCGATCGCCGCGGGAGCGGCCCAGCCCAGGTCTCGGAGGCGCGAGAGGACCCAGCGCTGGCGCTCCCGGGCCGCCGCCGGGTGGCGGATCGGCGAGAGCCGGTTGGGGCCCTGGATCATGGCGGCGAGGAGCGCCGCCTGTCCCAGGTCCAGATCGCGCGCATCCTGGGCGAAGAAGACCCGGGCAGCGGTGCCCAGGCCGTAGATCTCCAGGCCGTTCACGTGCCCGTAGTAGACGTGGTTGAGATAGCTCTGGAGGATCTCCCGCTTGTCGTACTCCGCCTCGAGGGCCAGGGCGCGGATCGCTTCGGAGACCTTGCGCCCCAGCGTGCGCTTGGGCGAGAGGTCGCGCATCTTGACCAGTTGCTGGGTGAGGGTCGAGCCGCCCTGGGCCACGCCGCCGGCCAGCGCGTTGGCGAGCAGGGCGCGAGCCACCGCGACCGCGTCGATGCCGGCGTGATCGAAGAAGCGGTGGTCCTCGGCCGCGAGGACCGGCCGCCAGACGCGCTCGGGCAGCACCGCGAGCTCCACTTCCACGCGCCGCGCCCGTTCGACCTTCAGCGACTCGGAGAGGACCTCGGGCTCGAGCCAGGGCGGCTCCCCACCGCCGGGGCCCGCGCGCCCCAGCGGCTCCCGGTCGGGTCCCATGAAACCTTCGATCCGGCCCGAGTCCCGATCGAGGTCGAGGCCGAAGAGCTCCGCCGGCCAGCTCCGGCCGGCGAGGCGGTGGCTGCGGCGGAAGATCCAGAAGACGTCGTGGCCCCAGAAGTACTCGCCCGGCGCCTCGGGGATCCGGTGGACCCGCCGGTAGCCCAGGCGCTCGAGGCGCTCGGGCAGGGCGGCGCCGGTCACGGTCGTGCCAGGAACGAGCGGAATGGGTGCCGAGACGACGCGGGTCTCGTTGCGCCCCAGCCCGTCGGCGAGGCTCTCGGCCCGCAGAGTGCCCGGAGCGAGCGCGAAGACGAGGGCGAGAGCGGCGAGGAAGCTGCGGGAGCGCGACATGAGAGAGTGGAGGCGGGATGCTACCAGGCCGGTACGGGGTATGCATTCCTCACCAGGACCATGGATCCCGACCGCCCGTCGACCCGCTCCATCCGCCGCCCCCCGCTCGAGCTCGACGAGCGGGCCGCCCCCGACGGCCCAAGCTGCACCGGGCCGCACTCTCCCGGGTTGCCCCGCCGGCCCCGCCCCGCCCCGCCCCGGGCGAGCGACGCCGGCGGCCGGGCCTGGCGGCGAGTGCTCGGCCTGGCCGGCCTGGCCGCGGGCGGCGCCGCGGGCCTCGCCGCCCTTCGCCGTCTGGGCCGCGACACGCCCCCCCTCTACCGGAGCCTCCAGGCGACGCCGCACGAGCTCTCCTGGTCGGGCTTCCGAATCGTCTACTACACGGCCGGACCCGAGGAGGCGCCGCCGGCTGTTCTCGTCCACGGCATCCACGCCGCCGCCTCGGCGTGGGAGATGCGCGAGCTCTTTGCTCGCCTGGCCCGCCCGGAGGGGGGCCACCGGGTGATCGCCTACGATCTCCTGGGCTTCGGCGCCTCGGACCGCCCGGACGTCGATTACGATTCGGACCTGTTCCAGGACCTCCTGCGGAGCGTCCTCGCCGAGGTGGCGGGCGGGCCCGCCGACGTCGTCGCCTCGTCGCTCTCGGCGGCCCATGCGCTGCAGCTCGCCGCCGCCGAGCCCGAGCGATTCCGGTCCCTGGTCCTGATCAACCCCACCGGCCTGCTCACCCAGGCGGAGAGCCAGCGGACCCGGGGGCGTTGGCTGCAGTTCGCCATGCGCTCGCCCTGGCTCGGCGAAGCCCTGTTCAACCTTCTGGTCTCACGGCCGTCGCTGCGCTGGTTCGCGGGCAAGCTCTACGGGGAGGAGGACCGCCTCGCCCAGGAGGTCACCACCCAGGCCTACGCGACGGCGCACCAGCCGGGGGCCCGGTACGCACCGGCGGCCTTCCTGGGGGACGCCCTGGCGGCCAACGCCTACATGGCCTTGCGCACCCTCCAGGTGCCGGCACTCGCCGTCTGGAGCCGCTCCGGGCTCCAGGAAACGGACCGGGAACGCGACGCCTTCGCCGGCGTGGCGCCGGGCGTGGACCAGGTGTGGATCGAGGAGTGCGGCGCTCTGCCCCACGAGGAGCGACCGGAAGAGCTGGTCGAGCACCTCGAAGCCTGGTGGCAGACCCTGGCCTGACCGCCGACGCCCCCGAAAGAACACGGGAGGGGGCGTCCCCTTCTCCGGGCACCGGGCCGCGAAGCGGGGTGGTCCGGGGTGAGAAGGGGAGCGAGGGGTCGTAGGGGGGATCAGCGATAGGTCCCGGCGATCGTCCGGGCTTCCAGGTTGGGGTCGACCATCTCCACCTTGACCCGCCGCCAGGTCTCTTCGGGAAGGTCCTTCGAGTAGTACGTCAGCAGGTACTGGTTGCGCAGCTCCCGGCCGATCTCCCGGTAGACCAGGGACAGATCCTCGTCGGCGCGCACCATGTAGATCTTCCCGCCCACCTCGTCCGCCATCCGGCGGACCCGTCCCAGGAACCGGCGCACGCCGAGCCCTTTGCCGCTGGTGCGGACGATCTCGTTGTTGGTCAGGATGAAGTAGATCGGGACCCCGACCCGGCGGGCGAAGCGCAAGGCGGTGCGGTAGGAGAAGTCCTCGTCTTCGTCGGCGCCGTCGGTGTAGACGATCACGGCCTTCTTGCCCGGGGCGCCCTGGAGCTGCACCAGCGAGTAGACGACCGACGCCCAGATCGCGGTCTGGCCGTCGGCCCGCAGGCCGGAGATCGCCTGGACCAGCGCGTCGTCGTCCGAGGTCGTCGTCTGGACCAGCTTCGGCTCGCCGCCGAAGCCGACCACGAACGCCCGGTCCCTGGGCTGGAGCGACTTGCGCACGAACTCCGCAGCGGCCTCCCCCACTCCCGGCAACTTGACGAACATCGACGCCGAGGAGTCGATCGCCAGGCCGACGGTCAGGGGCAGGCTCTTCGAATCGCTGAAGGTGGCGATCTTCTGGGGCTCACCCTCCTCGAGCACCCGAAAGTCGTCGGCCGTGAGGCCCGAGACCGGCCGCCCGCGCTTGTCGGTCACCACGACGTACATCTCCACCAGGTTCACGTCCAGGCGCTCACCGGTGCCCGGCTCGTTCAGGAAGACGACGTCCTCGGTGCTCGCTCCGTCGGCCAGTCGCGCCACCACCCGGACGAAGCCCTGCGGCGAGGCGGCCGGCACCACCACGCGCTGGCGGTAGGGCGGGGCGAAGCGGCTCGCCACCAGGGAGGTGTTCCAGTAGAAGTCCACCCGCTCGACCGGCGTGTCGGCCGGCGCCTCGACCTCGGCCACCACCTCGACCGGGCCGGTGAGAGGAGCCTTGGCGCTCCCGGCGGAGGGCTTGGGCTCGACGATCCGCACCCGGAAACTGCCACCGCCCTGGTTGACCACCAGGGTGTCGCGCCCCAGCTCGCCGCCCCCCTCACCGTAGGCGACCGCCTCCACCCGGCGGCTCCTCGGCAGGTCGCCGAAGTCGAGGACCGCCCGGAAAGGCCGCGCGGCGCGGACGGCCACCCGCTTGCAGTCGAGGAGAAAATCGACCCGCTGCACCCGGGAGTCCGAGACCACGGCTCGCATCTCGGTGCGCCCGATCGCGAACGGCTCCCGGGGAGCCAACAGCCGAACGATCTGCGGCGAGGGCAGCAGATCGAGGTTCGCCGCCTCGCTCCCCTCGGGCTCCTCGGTTCCGGTGCTCGTCTCCAGGTAGGAGGCGACGGCGGACCCCCAGCGGTGGTCGGCGAGGTCCTCGACCACCACCGCGATCCGAGTCTCGGCCCCGGCGGGCAGCGCCACCGGCATGCGGTAGAGCCCGGCTTCGGGAAGGGCGTCGCCGGCGAGCTCCCGGTGGAAGACGAGGGGCTCCTGATCCTCGCGCTCGATCCCCACCGTCGCCCGCAGACGGGCGTCGGCCGGCGGTGGCGGCTCGTCGGCGACGCCGCCCACCCGCAGGGTCAGCCGTCCGTCGCCCAGGCCCGAGGGCGCGGTCTCGAAGGCCGCCTCGACCGGCAGGTCGCCGTGGGCCTCGAGCTCGCCGTCGAGGAGCTGCCGCGCCTCGACCGTGGCCACGGCTTCGGGCGTCTCGGTCGCCACCCAGGCTCGGCTGTGCACCGTGTAGCGCTCGGCGTGCGCCACCCCGGCGGCCAGCCGAACCTCGACCGGCTGTGGATCGCCCACGGGAGTGGTGACCACCAGGCGCAGACGACGGCCGAGGCGCTCGGCGAGATCGCCGATCTGCAAGGGGTCGGTCACCAGCTCGCCGCCGGTCGTCGCGGCGATCGAGGCGAGGGCGTCGCGGCCGGCGGCCACCGCTGGCAGGCCGGCCGCCTTCTCCGTTTCCTCCTGGTCCTTGCGGTGGCCGAAGTGGGGCGTGATCATCGCCGGCCGCCCGACCTCGCGGCCGCCGCTCGGGATGGCGCCGGGATGGGGCTCGATGTCGCGGATCGAGGGCGCGGGAGTGGTCGGCGTGGGAACGAACCCACCCGCCTCCCCCCCGGCGATGAAGGGGTAGGTGAGCCAACCGTAGGCGGCGAGCACCTTGCCCACCTCGGCTGTCGAGGGCAGGACCACGGGCCTCGGCAAGCGCGCCGCCTGGGCGTCGAGGCCATAGGCGCGGAGAGCGGCGCGGTAGAAGACCAGCGGATCCTCGTCGAAGCCGCCGGTCACCAGGAGAAGCGCCCCCGCGGGGGCGGCCGCGCTCACCGGTCCCTGGTCGGCGGCCCAGGCGATCAGGCGCTGGCGGTCGAGGCGGAGGATCTCCGCCTCGTTGGCCAGAGCCTCGCGGGTCACCTGGTCGATCCGGTCCTCGACCTCGGGCGCCAAGCGATGGCCCGGACGGCTACGCCCCGTCTCGGGGGACCCGGCCACTCCCCGGAGCTCCTCCAGGTAGTCCCTGCGCAGCTCGACCAGCGCGTTGCGGCCGCCGTAGCGAACCCCGATTCCGGACAGCGCCTGGGCGACGATCTCGGGATCGGTGCTCGCGGGCAGCGCGGTCCGGGCCCGGTCGTCGGCGACCACCAGCTCCACCGGCGCCGTTCCCGCCAGGATCGCCGCCCGGCCCGAGAGGGCGGACGCCGCGGCGAGCACGTCCTTCGAGGCCAGCAGCGGCAGGTCGAAGTAGATCGTCAGGCGGGCCGGACCGCCGCGGCCCAGGGCGGTGGCCACGACGGGCGCGCCGGCCACTCGTACCTCGAGGTCGCCGGGCGGGAGCGCCCGGGCCGGTTGGCCCCCGGGGCCGGTCACTTCCACCAGGAGCTCGGCCCGGGCCTGCCCGGCGGCCGGGGCGTCAGGACGGGCGGCGAGCTTCGGAGGCGTCTGACCCGGAGCCGAGGCCGCGGGAGCTAGGGCGAAGAGAGCGAAGAGGGCGGAGCAGGCCAGCAGGGGGAGTGAACGTCGACTCATCTGGGATACGGCGCGAGCTCGATGGGTGAGGTTGCGACGGCTCGGGGCGAGGCGCTGCCGCCCGGCCCCATTCTTCCACGGAATCGATTCCGGCAGGTCGCCTCGGCCGGCGGTGGCCGGGCTCCGGAGCTCACCCGCCGGCGCGGAGCACCTCGGGGGCGAGGCCGCGCAGGCGCTCGAAGCGGGGCTCGGGCACCGGGAACACGCCCGGGCGAAGATGCTCGATCGCCTGGAAGGCCCAGGGAATCAGGCCCCAGACCGCTCTCGTCAGCCAGCGCCCCGCGGGCGTGTACACCCGGCGGGCCAGGCGCCGCCGCCGGTCGAGCTGGGCGAGGACGGGATCGGCGAGCAGGCGTTCCCGGTAGCCATGGAACGCGAAGTCACCCCGCGCGAAGGCCTCCTCTACGGCCGCCGCCGCGACCCGGCCGTGCGCCAGGGCGAAGGAGATGCCTTCCCCGAGCAGCGGATCGACTCCGGCGGCGTCCCCGGCGAGCACGACCCGCTCCGTGGCCACCCGGGCACCGGGCTCGAACCACTGGATGGGGTGGCCCTCGAGCCGGAAGTCCTCGAGCCTCCGTCCCCGGAGGGCGAGGGCGGCGGCGAGCACCTGCTTGAGCGGCGCCTTCGGCCCTCGGGAGGCCGCCCGGCTGTCGAACACGCCCCGGCTCATCATCGGCTGTCCGTCCACCAGGGTGGGGAAGTCCCAGTAGTAGCCGCGGAGACCCGCCGCCAGAGGCGTGAAGTCGAAGACCGCCACCCCGCGCCAGCCCCCGGGCTCCGAGCCTCCCGCCGCCCGCTCCGGGGTGAGCACCTCGAGCAGGCGGGCCTGCCGGGCGCCGGCCCGCCAGCCGAGGCTCCGCCGGACCACCCCTCGCGAGCCGTCGGCCCCGATCACCGCCCGCGCCCGGTAGACGGCGCGCTCCGTGACCACCCGGACCACGCCGGAGCCGGCCTCGAGCCCGAGCACCGCCTCGCCTTCGCGCAGCGCCACGCCCTCCGAGCGGACCCGGCCGGCGAGCCAGGCGTCGAAGTCCCGCCGCCGCGTGACGCGAAAGACCGGATCGCCGTGGAGGGCATATCCCCGCTCACCGGAGATCAGGCGCAGCTCGGTGATCGGCACGTGGGGCGGCTCGAAGGTGAGGCCCAGGCCGGCGAGGACCCGCTCTCCGAAGCGGGTCACGCCTCCGCCGCACAGCTTGTCCCGGGGATGGACCCCGCGGTCGAGAACCACCATGCGCCCGGCCCAGCGAGGATCGGAGCGCAGCAGGTGGAGCGCCGCCGAGGTTCCGGCCGGACCGGAGCCGACGATCACCAGGTCAACCACCTCAGTGGTCCTCATGGGGCGAGCGTCCGCGAGAAGCACATCCGGGTCGAGAGTAACTCACGGGGAAGGCCGCCGGCGACACTCTGCAACGGGTGCTGCCCGAGGTCGGCTACGCCGTCGCCACCTCGGACGACCCCGCCTTCGCCACCCAGCTCGGCAGCCAGCAGGGCATCGAGGAGGTCACCCGGGACGCGAGCCTCCAGTGGTCCGTTGATCCGCCGGCCATGGGGGCGCCCGTGGTGGCTCGCTCGACGGCGAACAGCTCAAGGCCCGGCTGGCCCAGTCGGCCGACGACCTGGGCGCTCCGGGCACCGACCTCTACTACAGCCACGGTCAGGTCGACGCTCGCCAGGCGGTCGAGTAGCGTCTCGCCGTCCGGAGAGACCGTACGCACCGAGGGCGCGGAGAGTCGAACCCCCGCGCCCTCGCCTCCTTCACCGGTCGAACCGACCTCACTCTGTGGCGCGGAGCTCGACCGTCGTCTCGAGCCTCCCGCCCTTGAGGCTGTCGTAGGTCACCTTCACCCGGCCCTCGCCGTGAAGGAGGAAGAAGAGCCTGCGGGTCGAGAAGGCGTCGACCCCGGGCACCATCAAGCGCTCCGGGCGGTGCTCCTGGATCGTGACCTTGTCGAGCCAGGGGTCGTCCACCAGGCCGCTCGCCACCACCTCGGCCCCCGAGACCGTCGCCATGTCCGGGCGTTGGAGCTTGTTCTTCCGGGCGATGACGGTCATCGAGGGAATCCCCCGCTCGTTGACCACCGGCACCTCGACGCGCCAGAGGCCCTCGTCCAGCCGCTCCACCGTCGGCTCGCCGAAGGAGAGCTTCGGGAGCTGGCGAGCGTGGAACAGGACGAACGCGTTGTTGCGGTGGATCTCCTCCTCCAGGGCCCAGCCCTCGGGGATCCGGCCCACGTCCTGGCGGTAGCCGCCGACCTCGA
>CAZIIB010000123.1:0-8385 GCA_964539125.1 uncultured Thermoanaerobaculia bacterium
TGCTCTCCAACGCCGCCAAGTTCACCGACGCCGGAGGACGGGTGGAGATTCGGGTGGCCGACGACCCGGCGGACCCCGGGGGCGCGACCGCGCTCGTCACCGTGCGCGATACCGGCGCGGGGCTCGCGCCGGACGAGATCGAGCGGATCTTCGAGCCGTTCGCCCAGACGCGAGACGCCATCGAGGGCGCCGCCGGAGGCCTGGGGCTGGGTCTCCCCATCGTCAAGGGGCTGGTGGAGGTCCACGGCGGCACGATCCGGGCCGCGAGCGAGGGACCCGGCCGCGGCGCCGAGCTCATGGTCCGGCTGCCCCGGCGCGAGCCGCCGCTCCCGCAGGCGGGCGAGGCCCCCGACCTCGAGACGGGGGCACCGTCACGGATCGTGGTGATCGACGACCATCCGGACTCGGCCGAGGGGCTGTGCGAGCTTCTCGGCCTCTTCGGCCACGAGGTGGAGGTGCTCCCGGACGCCGAGAGCGGCCTCGACGAGATCCGCCGCTTCCGGCCGGACCTGGTGATCTGCGACCTCGACCTGCCCGGCGAGCTCGACGGCTTCCAGGTCGCCGAGATCCTGCGCTCGGACCCGCGGACCGCCGGAATCCGGCTGGTGGCGCTCACCGGCTACGGCGACGAGGCGACGGTCCGCCGGACCCACGAGGCCGGCTTCGACCATCACCTGACGAAACCGGTCGACGCGGAGCGCCTGCGCGAGGTCGTGGCGGCGGGATAGGGCCGCCGGAGCGTCACTCGGCGACCGGCGCGCCGGCGAGGGTCCGGATGCCACGCTCGAGGCGGCGGACCAGCTCGGGCAGGTCCTCCTCGGCCACCGAGCAGTACGCGATCCGGAGGTGCTCCTCCCCCACCGCCACGAGCCCGGTGTCCTCGGACTCGAGGAGGGCGTAGCGGACGGCCTCCGCGGTGAGGCCCGCCACCCGGGCCGCCGGACCCAGCTCCACCAGGGCGAAGCAGCCCGAGTTGAACGGCAGAGCGGTGAGGAGCCCCGGGTCGCACTCGGCGAGGGCCGTCCGAAGCACCCGGTGGCGGCCGGCGAGCAGTTGCCGCACCGCCTCCACCTCGGCGGCCGCCCGGCCGCTCTCGAGCGCCTGGAGGGCGAGCACCTGGCCGGTCGCGACCGGCGAGCCGATGCCGGCCCGCACCAGGCACTTGGTCTTGCTCTCCAGGGCCTCCGCCGCCGGGGACTCCGGATCGAACGGGAAGGTGAGGAAGCCCACCCGGCCGCCGAAGTAGGAGAGCTCCTTGGTGGCGCCGTCCACCTTCACCGGCACCAGGTTCGGGTGGCGCCCCTGGAGATCCCAGAACATGGAGCGCGCCGGGACACCCTCCTCGTAAACCAGCCCGGCGTAGGCGTCGTCGCAGAGGACGACCAGGGGCCGCTCCTCGGCCGCGCGCACGAGAGACGCGGCGATCTCGTCACGCTCTTCGCGGCTCGGCGAGTAGCCGCCCGGATTGGAGGGCAGGTTGAGGATCGCCACCGCCGGCTCACCGGCCGGCAGCTCCGCGGCCGCTAGGGCCTCCTCGATCGCCCGGGGGTGGAAGCGCCCGCCGACATAGGCCGGCGCCGTCACCATGCGGGCGCCGGTCCGGAGAGCGAAGCTCTGCCGGTAGTTGCCCCAGAACGGCCGCGGCACGGCCACCGCCCGGCCGGGGCCGGAGAAGAGGTCCGCCACCAGTGAGAGCCCATGGGTGAGCCCGGCGGTCACCACGGGCAAGGTCGACCGGACGCCCTCCGGGATCCCCGGGAGCCGCCGCTGCCACTCCCTCCAGAGGTGGCGCAGCTCGGCGATGCCCTCGACCGGTGAGTAGAGGAACGCCCGGTTGCGCGCCCCGTCGGGCAGGGCGGAGAGCCCGGCCTCCATGGACGGCAGGGGAACGGCCCGGCCGTGGCCGTCGGTGATCTGGCCGATCGTGCCGTTGTATCTCCTGCCCCGGGCCTGGGCGGCCTGGAACGGGATGTCGCGGGGAAAGAAGGCCCGCTGGCCGAGGGGGGAGAGAGCACCGTGGAGGGCGCTCGAGGCCTCCCGGATCGCTTCGTTGGCGCGCTCGACGGACTCGATCATCGGCTTCCTCCGGCAGCGGAGTCTACCGCGCCGAGGAGCTCCGGGTTCTCCCGGGTCCTGGCATTTTCGGACCGCACTTGGGTAAGGTTGGCCCTCCGATGCGCCGGTCCGCCTCGATCGCCGGAACCCTCGGCCCGTTGGCGAGCCTGGCCCTGCTGGCGACTTTCACGTCCCCCGTCGCCGCGACTCCGAAGACCATGCACCCAGACCCCCGCCCCGCGCACACCGCCGGTGAGGCCCGCGAGACCGCGGAGCCACCCACCGTCGTCTACACGCTCCGCTTCCCGCACCCGGCGAGCCACCTCGTCGAGGTCGAGGCCGACATCCCGGCCGGCGGGGCGGGCGCCGATCTCGAGCTGATGATGGCGGTCTGGACCCCGGGCTCCTATCTGATCCGCGAGTTCGCCCGAAACGTCGAGTCGCTCACCGCCGAGACCCCCGCCGGCGAGCCGATCGCGGTCGAGAAGGTCACCAAGAACCGGTGGCGCCTGGCGACCGCCGGCGCCGCGGTCCGGGTCCGCTATGCGCTCTACTGCCACGAGCTCAGCGTGCGCACCGACTTCCTGGGCCGCGACATGGTGCTGCTCAACGGCGCCGCCACCTACCTGGTACCGGCCGACACGGACGGACCCGCGCCGGCCACCTACGAGGTCCACCTGGCGCTCCCCGACGGCTGGCCGCTCGCCGTCTCGTCCCTCGAGAGCCTGGACGAGGCGGGGGCGAACGGCCGCGAGCGCGCCTTCCGAGCCCCGGACTACGACACGCTGGTCGACTCCCCGATCTTCGCCGGCACCGGCCGGGTCGGCACCTTCGAGGTGGACGGCGTGCCCCACCGCCTCCTCGAGCACGGCGGCGAGGGGATCTGGGACGACGCCAAGGCGCTGGCCGACGTCCAGCGGATCGTCGAGACCGAGCGGGACTTCTGGGGGGAGATCCCGTACCGGCGCTACCTGTTCCTGAACCTGATCGTCGAGGCCGGGGGCGGCCTGGAGCACGCCCGCTCTTCGACCCTCATGACCAGCCGCTGGAAGGCCGGCACGCGCAAGGGCTACCTCGACTGGCTGGGCCTGGTGGCGCACGAGCTCTTCCACGCCTGGAACGTCAAGCGCCTGCGCCCCGCCGAGCTCGGCCCGTTCGACTACGAGGCGGAGACCTATACCCGGAGCCTCTGGGTGGCCGAGGGCATCACCTCGTACTACGACGACCTCCTGGTTCACCGCGCCGGCCTGTCGACGAGCGACGAGGAGCTCGAACGCCTGAGCCGCCAGATCGAGAAGCTCCAGACCACGCCCGGGCGCCGGCTCCAGCCCATGGAGCTCGCCTCCTTCGACGCCTGGATCAAGCTCTACCGGCCGGACGAGAGCACCATCAACAGCGCCGTCAGCTACTACACCAAGGGCGCCGTGGTGGCCTTTCTGCTCGACGTCGAGATCCGGCGCGCGACCGGCGGCGCCAAGAGCCTCGACGACGCCATGCGCCTGGCGTGGCGGCGCTTCCCGCCCGAGCTCGGCTTCCGCCGCGAAGAGATGCGCCAGGTCTTCTCCGACGTGGCCGGGCGCGACCTGGGCGACTTCCTGGACCGGGCCCTCGACTCGACCGACGAGCTCGACTACGGCCCGGCCCTCGCCTGGCTCGGCCTGCGCTTCGCCGCGCCCGAGGAGGACAAGGGCAAGAAGGGCGAGGAGCCGGCGGGGTGGCTCGGCGCCGACACCAAGGTGGAGGACGGGCGCCTCCTGGTCACCCAGGTCCGCCGCGGCACGCCGGCCGCCGAGGCCGGCCTCGACGCCGAGGACGAGATCCTGGCGCTCGATGGCTTCCGGGTGCCACCGCGGGAGCTCGACGAGCGGCTCGAGGCCTACCGGCCGGGCCAACAGGCGACACTGCTCGTGGCCCGCCGCGAGCGGCTGATCGAGCTGCCGGTGACCCTGGGCGAGAAGCCACCGGAGCACTGGAAGCTCGAAGGCGATCCCGAGGCGAGCGACGAACAGGTCGCCCACCGCAAGGCCTGGCTTGCCGGGAGTTGACCCAGACCCCTCCACCCCTCATCCCCCCAGGGTCAGCGGGAGGGGGAGCCCCCTTCCCCCCGGTATCATCCCTTCCATGTCCCGATGGACCGTCGCGGCCGTCGCCGCCCTTGTCTCGGCCGCCCTCGCCCTCCCGCCGGCCGCCGGCGCCGCCGCCTCCCCCTGGGCCGTGAACGCCGAGTCGCGGGTTCGTTTGCTCACCCCGTACCGGGTGGCGCCGCGACAGGGCGAGATCTGGCTCGGCCTCCACTTCACCCTCTCCCCCGGCTGGCACGTCTACTGGAAGAACAGCGGCGACGCCGGGCTGCCTCCGGCCCTCGACCTCTCGGAGACCCCCGAGATCTCCGCCGCCGAGCTCCGCTGGCCGGCGCCGGAGCGCTACGAGCTGCCTGGAGGCCTGGTGGCCTTCGGGTACGGAGAGGAGGTCGTCTACCCGGTACACGCCCGGATCGAGGCACCCGCATCGAAGGATGGCGGCTCGGTGACGCTCGCGGCGCGGGTCGACTACCTGGTGTGCAAGATCGACTGCGTGCCCCACGGCTACGACCTGCGCTTCGCGCAGCCGGTGGGCGGCGAGCCGAAGGACGACCCGGAGACGGCCCCGCTCCTCGAGCGCTGGCGCGCCCGCCTTCCGCTCACCGCCGAGGAGGTGCCCGGCGTCTCGACCCGCGCCCGCCTGGACCTGGCCGACCCGGAGCACCCCACGCTGTGGGTGAGCGTCGACGGCGTCCGCACGGCGGGCTCCGAGCCGACCGAGCTGTTCCTCCAAGCCCAGGACCTCCTCGAGCCCGAGCGGCCGCGGCTCGAGCCGCACCCCGGGGGCCTGGCGTTCCGCGTGCCCATGGGCCTCAAGCGGACCCTCGCCCGCCCGCCCGAGACGATTCCCTTCGACTGGACCGTGACCGGGCTCACCGCGGCCGCAACCGGGCAGGTGTTCGCCCTCGAGGCGCGGGAGGACGTCCCGGTCGGGCGCGGCGGCGCGAGCGCGGCCGCGGAGGCGAAGCCGGCCGCCGCGTGGCGACGGATCCCGGAGGGGCCGGTGGCGCTGGCCACGGCCGGGGTCCTCGCCCTGCTCCTCGCTCTCTGGCTCTGGGGCCTCCTCGGCCACCCGAGCGCCGCGGCGGAGCGCGCCGTCGCCTGGCGCCAGAGCCTGGGCTTTCTCGTCGCAGGCTCGCTCGTCTGGATCCTCTACCGGCTGGCGAGCCGGATCGATTCGGTGCGTCTCGCCTTGACGGAGCTCGGCCTCCTGGTCCTCGGCCTCGCCGCGTGGCTCACTGGGAGGGCCCGGAGGCCCTGGGCTCGCGGGCTCGCCTGGGCGCTGCTCGTCGCGGTGGCCCTCGCCATCCTCTGGCTCGCCGCCGTGGGATAATCCCGCCCCATGAACCGATCGAGCCTCCGGCGCACCGCCGCCATCGCAGCCCTCGCCGCCGCCGTCGCCCTCGGCATCGCCTGCACCGCCTCGGCGGACGCCGTCGTGGGCGAGCAGGCCCCGGGGTTCACCCTGAAAGCTCTCGACGGCCACCCTCACAGCCTCGCCGACTCCCGGGGAAAAGTGGTGGTGCTCGAGTGGATCAACCCGAACTGCCCGTACTCCCGGCGACACGCCCACGAGAAGACCATGATCCACCTCCACGACCAGCACCCGGACGTGGTCTGGCTCGCCATCAACAGCACCAACCCGAGCCACGGGGACCACCTCACGCCGGCCGAGCACGAGGCCTACGATCAGAAGTACGGCATCGACTACCCGGTGCTCGTCGATCCCACCGGCGACGTGGCCCACGCCTACGGCGCCAAGGCGACGCCGCACATGTTCGTCATCGACGAGACGGGAACGCTGATCTACGACGGGGCCATCGACGACGATCCCTACGGGCGCAAGGACCCGGCCGAGCGGACCAACTACGTGGCCCAGGCCCTCGCCGCCCACGCCGCGGGCCGGCCGGTGGAACCCGCGACAACGAAGCCCTACGGTTGCAGTATTAAGTACTAGAACCGAGGCACGCGTCCCGGAACCTCCGGAGGCGGCGGACGTAGGCGCGGCCGCCGTGGAGGTGGATGTCGTTGTGGCCCTCGCTCTCCACCTCGAAGAGCTCCTTCGGGGCGGCGGCCGCCTCGTAGAGACGGCGGCTCAAGGCGGCCGGCACCGTGGGGTCGCCGGTCGCCTGGATGAAGAGCTTGGGCAGGGTCAGGCGGGCGACCTTCTCGATCGAGCGGAAGCCGTTGCGCGTGATCAGGTGAAGGGGGAGCTTGGGGTAGAGCGCCCGGGCCATGTCCTTCAGGTCGGTGAAGGACGACTGGACGATGAGCCCCGCCGCCGGCCGGTCGAGGGCGGCGTCGATGGCCACCGCCCCCCCGAGGGAGTGGCCGAAGAGGAGGATCTCCTCGGGAGAGCGGCCCAGGGGACCGACCAGGTGGTCGTAGGCCGCCCGCACGTCGGCGAGCAGGCCGTGCTCGCTGGGCACGCCCTCGCTGCGCCCGTAGCCCCGGTAGTCGAAGGCGAGGACGTTCACCCGCACCTTGTAGAGCTGGCGGAACACCCCGCCCCGGTGGGCGATGGTGCCGCTCGAGCCGTGGCAGTAGAGCAAGGTGCCGTGGGCCTTCGGGTGCTCGATCCACCAGCCGTGGAGGCGCACACTCCGCCCCGACAGACCCGACTCGAACCAGACGTCCTCGGCCGCCAGCTTGCCCGGGCTCGCGTCGAGGACCCCGCGCGGCGCTTCGCCGGGCAGGAAGAGGCTGTTGTGCTGGTAGCGCCCCCGGAGGTAGCCCAGGGCGCCGATTCCACCGACGCTCCCCAACAGCGCCGCGATCCACGGCGCCATCTCCGACAGGCCGGTCCCCGAGGCCGGAGCCTCGGCCGGCGTGTCGGCCGAGGGCTCGATCGATGCTTCGACCAGAGCGGTGTCGGCGGTCTCGTCCGAAGGCGTGGGCATCTGTGCCCCGTAAACCATGCCAGAAACTGCGCTTATTCCGTCCGACCCAGAGGTTTGGAGCCTGCCGGAGGGCTGGGCCGGCCGCGGCGGAGCTCGGCCGCTTCAAGCGCTCGTGCCCCAGAGAGCGACGGGCGGGGGTGTCCCCTTCCCTCCTGCGCCGCAACGAAAGACAAGGGATTCGTGAATCAGACCACTAGAATGGGCCTCCGAGCTCCTGGATCAGAGGCTGGACCTTCGTGGCGATGCCGAGGCCGTCGCCGATGGGCAGCACCTGAGACCGGAGCTGCGGATGGATCATGAGATAGCCGTTGAACGCCCGCAGCGCCTCGGCCGCCTCGTCCTCGTCCTCGCCCTCCGGAGGCTCCGCCACCCAGCCCTTCCACAGGAGGTTGTCGAAGAGCACCAGGCCGCCGACGGCGAGCCTCGGGAGGATCCGGTCCAGGTAGCGCCGGTACTGGGTCTTCTCGGCGTCGACGTAGGCGAGCTCGAAGGGCGCCTCGACGGGATCCCCGTCCAGATCCGAGAGGCGGTCGAGGACCTCCAGCGCCTCGCCCGTAACGAGCTCCACACGGTCCAGCACGCCCCCCCGCTCGAGGTACCCGCGCGCCAGCTCCTGGATCTCCGGGTCCCGGTCGACCGTCACGACCCGCGCCTCGGGAGCGCCGCGGGCGAGGAGCAGGGCGCCGTAGCCGATGGCGGTGCCGACCTCGAGGATTCGCCGGGCGCGGCTGGCCCGGGCGAAGAGCTCGAGCAGGCGGCCGACCTCCGGGTCGGAGATGGGGACGTCGTGCGCCGCGGCGTAGGCTTCCATCTCCTGGAGGAGGGGGTCCCGCGGGGGCTGGAGCCGCTCGAGGTAGCGCTCCTGGCCCGCGCGGAGAATGCTGCCGCCGCCGTGCTTCATCGATTGGATGATACGCCAGCGCCGCGAGTAGAATGGCGGCCGCCGGACCACCAGGAAGGAAGCCGCCGATGAATCGACCCTCCGCCGCCCTCGCCGTGATCCTCGCCCTCGCCACCCTTCCCGCCCTCGCGGGACCGGCCGGCGCCCAGGACCCCGCCGCCGCCCAAGGCGCCGCGGAGACGGCGGCGAAGGCGGCCGAGTCGCCCCTCGCCCTCGAAGGGCTGACCGTGGAGCCGTCCAACCCGGGCACCGAGACGCTCTGCCGCCTGCGGGTGAAGATCGCCAACCACGGCGAGAAGATCGCCACCGCCTTCGCCTTCAAGGTGGAGGTGGCGGGCCACGAGCTGCCCGTCTACCGCAACCAGGTGTTCATGAAGCCGGTGCCCGCGGGCAAGACGGTGGAGCTCGCGCTCTACAACTTCTGGACCAGCGAGACCGGCCGCCCGGC
>CAZIIB010000124.1:0-8376 GCA_964539125.1 uncultured Thermoanaerobaculia bacterium
TAGGCGCGCCGTCTGGAGGGATGAACTGGGCGGGGGCGTCCCCATCCCCCCCCCTGGGGGAGGGAAGGGGACCGAGGGGTTGCGGGGGGGATCCGCTCAGACGGTCGGCGCGATGCCCACCGCCAGCTCCTTCTCTTCCTCGAGCTCTACCCTCCGCTCCGGCAGCTCGGACTCTCCCGGCCGCTGCTCTCCCCAGTGCTCCGGCCAAACCACGCTCTGAGGCCGCGTGCCGAGCGTGTCCATCACCCGGATCAGCCGCTGGTGCAGGCGCTCCCGCTCCGCCGCGATCTCCGGCGAGACCTTGGTCCGCGGGTTCCCCAGGTTGAGGACCTCCCGCTCCTCGCGGGGCGCCGCCAGGTCGTACATCTCGTACTCGAACGGCGCGTTGGTGTAGGGATCGAAGTAGACCGCGTACTTCCAGCGCCGCTCCACGATCGCCCGGATGTGCCCGGCCGACGGCACGAAGAAGTACATGTCGTCGTAGGTGAAGTGGAGCACGTCCTGCACCTCGGCGGCCGGGTCCGAGAGGATCGGCGTCAGGTCGCGTCCCTTGAAGGTCCAACGGTCCCGGTCCGGCACCCCGGCCAGGGTGGCGAGGGTCGGCACCACGTCGATCAGGCTGACCAGGGCGCGGGAGGTCTTCGCCTCGAGCTCGTGGGGGTGCGAGATGACGAAGGGGACGTTCAGCGTCTCCTCGTAGATGTTGAACATCTTCTGGCGCTGGAGCCCGTGGGCCATGGCCATGTCGCCGTGATCGCTCAGGCGCACGATGTAGGTGTCGTCCTTGATCGTCGAGTCCCGGAGCGCCCGGAGCACCTCCTCGATCTGCAGGTCGACGTGGCGGCAGAGGTAGGCGTAGAAGCGGCAATAGCCGAGCTGCAGGACGTCGTCCTCCTTGCGGATCACGCCGTTGCCGGCGTTGGCCAGCACCTTGAACTCGAGCTGCGCCTTGGGCTTCGAGAGCAAGTCCTCGTCCCAGGTCGGCGGCCGGTCGATGGGCAGGTCGAGGAACTCTTTGCGGTCGTAGCCGGCGGCGATGTAGCGGGGCTTGCCGTCGACCTCGGCGCTGCCGGTGCCCGGGAAGCCCAGGACGTCGTGGGGGTTGACCAGGGAGACGATGAGGCAGAGCGGCCGCTCCCCGTCGTAAGTGCGCAGGAAGTGGGTGGCGCTCTCGGGCTCGAGGACCTCGTAGGGCACCTCGCCGTATTTGGCCGCCTGGCCGTGGCCGTCGACGAAGCGCTGGTCGTTGGCGACGGTGCCGCCGCCGAAGTTCTCGATCGCCAGGTTGTCGCCGGCGTCGGGCCAGGTCCAGGCGTCGAAGCCGAAGCGCTCGGCGATCATCTCCTTGTCCGCCCGGCTCCAGTACTTCTGGTCGATGTCGCGCTCGGGGTCGCGGATCCACTGGACGGGCTTGGTGAGGTGCCACTTGCCCTTGAAGACCACGTCGTAACCGGCGCTCTTGAGGATCCAGGCCAGGTTCTGGAGGTTGGCGGAGAGCTCCTTCTGGCGCCGCTCCTTGATGTTGAGGGCGAGGGCCTGCGCCTGGAGCTGGATCTGGCGCTGGCCCTCGTCGTCCCGGGAGAGGCTCAGGTCGCTCAGGATCCGAGCCGTGTTGTCGAACTCGAGCACCTCGGTCATGCCGTGCTGGGCGGGGTAGAGGCCGGTGAAGAGGGTGGCCCGGGAGGGCGAGCAGGTACAGGAGTTGGTGTAGCCGCGCGGGAAGTCGATCCCGTGCTCCTTGAGCCAGCGCAGGGCGGGCAGGTTCTCCTCCGCCCAGCCGTCGGGCCAATAGGGATTGCCGCTCTGCTGGTCGGAGATCAGGATCAAGAAGTTCGGCTTTCGGGCCATGGAGGGTCCTCCTGAACAGGCTCGTCGTTCGTCGACAGGCTGGGTTGGGTCGCGGTTGTCGGCTGGAATTCGCGCCAACGCGGCTCTACGGCAACAGCGGTGGATCATACAGCCTTGTGGGGCGGGAACCTCGATCTGGATCGGACCTCCGGGCGGGGTCCGGCGGGACCGAGAGGGCCCGCTGGGGTCCGGTTCACACCGCGGACCGAATATGTTAAAATGCAGGAATTATATCGAGAGAATTCAACATGAGAGTCACAAGCCGAATGACACTCGCCCTGATGTTGACCGGTGCCTGCGCCGCGATGGCGCAGTCCCCGGGAGGAGGCGGGGCCGAGGGTGGGGTCTCACCGCCTTTCGAGCTCGGCCCCGGCGTCGTCGTGTCTCCCGAGCGTGCTGTCGTGTATTCCATGCGGCCGGAGGGCGGGATCGAAGCCGTGCGGGTGGGCAGCGGCGAGACGATCTGGGAAACCACGGAAGTCGCCAAGCCGCTCACGATCGTCGGCCACCGACTGGTGGTCCAGGAGAGGTCCGAGAACAAGGCAGGGGCTTTGCCGATCGCCTTCCTCGACGTCGAGAGCGGGGCCAGGCTCCCGGCGGCGGTGGAGGTTCCTCTGCCCCCCGGGGTGCGCGCGCTGATCGACCAGGGGCTGGGCGAGTCCTTCTCCGCTCGAGCCTGGATGAAGGAGGGGGACCTCGCCATCGCCTGGAGCTATCTCCGGCAGAACGTCACCGGGACGGCGCCACCCCCCGACGCCAAGCCGCTCGCGGCGCAGGAGCAGGCGGCGGTCCGCGTGGGCCTCGGCAGCGGACGGGTCGAGCCGCTTCCCGTGGGTGCCGCCGAGACGGAACCGGCCCTGCCTCCCGAGGTCCAGGCCCTGGTCGATTCCGGCGATCTGTCGAGGGCGCCCTGGCGGATCGGCGGGCTCCTGTCCGCCGTGGTCGACCAGCCCGCGGGCCGCGGGGAGCGGCGCGTCGCTCTCAAGCGGTGGGACGCCGCGACCGGTGCGCCGCTCGCGCCCGTCCAGCTCTTCGAGGGTCGGCTCGTCGCCCAGCTCCCCTCGTCCGACCACCGGCACCTCCTGGTCGTGAGCCGTGCGGCGGACGGCTCCGACCCCTGGAATCGCTATCGATGGTCGATCTTCTCGCTGGCCTCGGGCCAGCGAATCGGGGAGTTACCGAGCCACCAGTCCGCCGATCGGTTCGCGGTCCTGGGCACTCTCCTCCTGCACTTGGCACGGCCGTACGGCCGGAGGGTCGAGGGCAAGTGGATCGAGCGGCCGTTTCGGCTCGAGGCATTCGATCTGCGCCGCGGTCTCACGCTCTGGACCCGCGCCCTGCGAGACACCGCCTATCGAGGTCCCCACCCTCCTACCTCCGGACCCGGCGCCGGCGCCTCGGTGCCCCGGCCTTGACAGCTTAAAAGATTTCTCTTAAAGTCTGACGAGGATCTCCTATCAGGAGGTGACTCGTGAGACTCGCGGCGAGGCTACGCAGTCGGTTCGTCGATATCTCGAAACTCCGCCGGTCCCGCCGGCATGAGATTTCGAGAGCAGCGGCGGTGTGCCGCCTCCTGCTCGGATCCGCAGCGGCGCTGGCGTTGTCGGCGCCGGCGCTGGGCCAGGACGCCCCCGCCGGCGCCGCGCCGGCGGACAACGCGCCCGCGGCGGCTTTTCCGCGGGATTCCCCCCATCCTGAGCCCGACACACCGACGCCGCCACGCGTTCCCGGCTCGGTGGCCGCTCCGGCGATGATCGGCGGTGGAGTCTGGCTCGCTGAGGGACCGAGCCCGTCCCGATTCGGGCAGGTTGAAGGGATCACCGATCGCGAGGTCGTGGGGGCGGTCCACGCCATCGCGCCTCATCCCTCGGACCCCGACGTTCTCTACGTCGGCGGGGCCAACGGCGGCGTCTGGAAGACCACCAACGCGACCGCCTCCCATCCTTTCTGGACTCCGCTGTTCGACTCCGAACTCTCGCTCTCCATCGGCGCCTTGGAGCTCGATCCGACCGACGTGACAGACAAGACCTTGGTCGCCGGGATCGGCAACTACAGCAGCTTCGGCTTTGGAGGCCTGCTCACCGGGCTGCTGCGAACCACCGACGGCGGAGCAACGTGGACCAGCCTGGGCTTCGTCGGGAGCGCATCCGCCAGCGGCATCTCGGGCGTGGCGCCGAGGGGCTCGACGATCGTGGCCTCGTCCAACACTTCCGATCTGTTCTACTGCTCCGACATCGGAATCTGGCGCAGCACCGACAGCGGAAGCAGCTTCAGCAAGGTCTCGGTGGCGGCGGGCGTTCCGGACGGCGTCGCCTACGACCTGGCCAGCGACCGCTCGAGCAGCGCCACCCTCTACACCGGCATCGTGTACGGGTCTGTCTGCACCGGCGGAGCTCTGCCGAACGGCATCTACCAGTCCACCGACACCGGCGCAACCTGGGCGAAGGTGTCCGACGCGGCGATGGACGCACTGCTCGTCGATGGCGTCACCAACAACATCGAGATCACCGCCGACGGGCTCGACGTGTACGTGGACATCATCCAGTACGGGCGCCCGGCGGGCATTTTCCACTCGAGCGACGGGGGCTCGACCTGGGTCGCCATGGATCTCCCGAGGACGCCGGAGGGAACGCCGACGTCCATCGGTCTCTTGATCCCGGGATCGCCGATCGCCGTGGACACGACGGCCACCGGTGCGCACGGCCTATCGAGCGGGATGGAGGTCAACATCGCGGGCGTCACCGGCACCACCGGCGCCAACGGCGTGTGGACCATCTCGGTCGTCAGCTCCACCAAGTTCAACCTGGTCGGCAGCTCCGACTTCACAGCCTGGGGAGGCACCGGCACCTGGATCAAGGTCGTGGGTCTCAGCCCCAAGGAGAAGCCGGGCAGCCAGGGCGGCATCCACGCTTCGATCCGATCCGATCCGACGAACCCGTTGATCGTCTATGTCGGAGGTGACCGTCAGGACTACCCGTTCCCCAATTACATCGGTGCCCTGGATTACAGCGGGCGCCTCTTTCGCGGCGATACGACGATCGCCCCGACCGGTGCGATTCCCTCCCCGCAGTGGGAGCACCTCACGCACTCCGACCTCGTCGGTGGCATCCCCGGCGGCGGCACGGCCAGCTCGAGCGCGCCGCACGCCGACTCGCGAGAGATCGTCTTCGACGCCGGCAACGAGCTCATCGAAGGTGACGACGGCGGCATCTACCGGCGCACCAGCCCGAAAGACAACACCGGCGACTGGTTGTCGCTCGTAGGTAACCTCCAGGTCACCGAACAGCACGATGTCGCGTATGACGCGGTCTCCGACGTCATCATCAGCGGTAACCAAGACACCGGAACCACGCAGCAGACGAGCTCCGGCAGCCTGACCTGGGACAGCGTCCACACCGGCGACGGCGGCGACGTGGCGGTGGACGACAGCTCGACTCCGGGGGTGTCCACTCGCTATTCGAGCTACCAGCTCCTGGGTAGTTTCCGGCGGCGAGAGTACGACGCGTCGAACGGTCTGTTGAGCCAGACCTTCCCGGCCTTGCTCACGACGCCGCCGGACCAGGCCTTCTACCCCACCTTCGTGACGCCGGTCACTCTCAACACCGTCGTCCCGACGCGCTTGGTCCTCGGCGGCTGCAACGCCGTCTACGAGTCGCTCGACCAGGGAGACACCCTGACCCAGGTTCCCGGTCTCTTCGACTCCTTCTGCAGCAGCGGCGGCATCTTCTCGTTTCCGCAGAACGCCATCGCCTACGGCGGCATGTCCGGGGGCAGCCCCGACCCGGACGTCCTCTGGGTGGGAGCAGGCACCGGAGTGTACGTTCGCACCGCGCCCCACCCGGCGTCCCTGGTTACGACCTCCACGGCGTTTCCCGGCGGGACGGTCACCGACATCGCGCTCGACCCTACGGACTCGTCCACGGCCTACGTCCTCAGCGCCACCACGGTGTATCAGACGCACGACGGCGGCTCGACCTGGACCGCGATGACCGGGAACCTGACCGACACACGGCTGGGTACCGCGGCCATCGATCCCGGACCACCCGGCCGACTTTTCGTCGGTGGCCGCGGAGGCGTCTTCGAGATTTCGCTACCGACCCCGGGAGTAGCGGCCGGTGGACCGTTCGTCTGGGGCGAGCTGGGCACCGGGCTGCCCAATGCTCCGGTCTGGGACCTCGAGTGGGATGCCACCGACGGCGTCCTCGTGGCCGGCACCGTGGGGCGGGGCGCCTGGATTCTCCAAGAGGACGGGACCTGCGGCTTTCCCAGGGACCTCGTGGTGAGGAATCAAGACGTCAGCTCGCTGACGACGTTCAAAGCCTGCAACACCATCGTCGGTGGGCCGGCGCTCACCGTCGACGGGACGATCGACTTCATCGCCGGACAGAGTGTGACCTTTGGCGATGGCACTTCCCTCGGCGGCGCGGTCTCGGTGACGATCGACTCGGGCTTGGTCTCACCCTAACCTCGAGACCGGCCGGGGCTCTGCCCGGGCTTCCCGGATCGCCGCCTGGAGCCGCTTCGGCGTCATGGGCAGCCGGGTCACGCGGACGCCCGTGGCGTCGAAGACCGCGTTGGCGACCACCCCGCCCATGGGCACGATCGCCGGCTCGCCGCCGCCCTGGGGCGGCACGTCGTCGTTTTGGACCAGCGTCACCTCGAGCTTCGGCAGCCAGGAGAAGCGCGGCAGGTGATAGCTGCCGAAGTTGCGGTCCAGGATCTTGCCGCCCTTGAACCGGAGCTCCTCGGCGAAGACGTAGCCGAGCCCCATGGTCATGCAGCCCTCGGCCTGCATGATGGCGCCCGTGGGATTGACCACGATCCCCATGTCCTGGGCGCAGACGATCCGGTCCACCCGGACCTTCCCCTGCTCCCGATCGACCGTCACCTCGGCCACCAGGGCGACGTAGCTGCCGGCGTCGATGCCGCAGGCCACGCCGCGGCCCCGACCGGTGGGGCCGCCCCGACCGCCCGGCGCCGCCGCCGGCTTCCAACCCGCGGCCTTGGCCACCTCCTGCAAGACCCTACGCATCCGGGGGTCGCTGGTGTTGCGCAGGCGGAACTCGATGGGATCGAGGCCCGCCGCCGACGCCATGGCGTCGATCTGGCTCTCGGTGGCGAAGACGTTCATGTTGGCGCCCGGGGCACGCCACGGGCCGACCCCGAAGAGATGGGCGCTGGTGCCGGCGCCCCGCCAGCTCCCGAACACCCGGATCCGGGCGTTGGGGACGTCGTAGAAGAGGTCAGCGCCCCGGTCGCCGGCGAAGTAGACGCCGTAGTCCCAGAGGGTGATCTTGCCGTCGCCGTCCACCGCCGAGGCGAGCTTCACCACGCACGCCGGGTCGAAGGTGTCGTAGAAAAACTCCTCCTCCCGGGTCCAGGCCACCTGCACCGGGCGCCCGGTCGCCTGGGCGAGACGCGCCGCCTCCATCGCCTGGAGCCCGGCGCTCTTGCCGCCGAACCCGCCGCCGACGTACGGCGTGATCACGCGCACGTCCGCCGCCGGCATGCCGAGCTCCCGGGCGAGGCGGTCCTTGGTGGGGAAGGGGGTCTGGGTCGAGGCCCAGACGGTCAGCTTGCCGTCCTTCAGCTCGGCGACGGCGGTGTGGGGCTCCATGGGGGCGTGGGCCACGTAGCCCTTGCGGAAGGTCGTCTCGACGACCTGCGCCGCGGCCTCCCGGGCGGCCTGGCGATCCCCCCGGTTCTCCTTGATCTCGGGAGTGCCGGCGACGGAGACCAGGTGGTCGAAGACGGTCTCGCTGTCGAACGGTGGCTCGGGCACCTGCCAGTCGGCCTGGACCTTGCCCAGGGCCTTCTCGGCGACCTCCGGGTCGGCGTGGAGCACGGCCACCAGGTCCTCCTTCTGGACCACGACCACGCCGTCGATCCCGCCGGCGGCCGAGGTGTCGAGCTTGGTGAGCTTCGCGCCGTGAGCCGGCGGTCGGAGCACCCGGGCGTAGAGCATCCCGGGCCGCTGGACGTCGCCGGCGTAGTGGGCGGCGCCGGTCACCTTGGCCACGCCGTCCATGCGCTCGGGGGAGCGCCCCATCACCTTGAACTCGTCGACCGTGCGGAGCACCGCCTTCTCGTCCACCAGGCGGGCGATCTTGCGGCCCTGGGCGAGCTCGCCGAAGGTCACCTTGCGGCTCGGGTCTCCCACCACCGAGACGACGCCGTCGGCCACCGTGAGCTTGTCGCGCGGCACGCCGAGCTTCTTCGCCGCCAGGCGGACCAGGACGGCCCGCGCCTCGGCGGCGGCGGCTCGCAACGCCGGCCCGAACATGCGGGTGGTGAGCGAGCCGAAGGTCCCCATGTCCCAGGGGCAGCGGTCGGTATCGCCCATCACCATCTCGATCGCCTCGAGGGCCACCCCGAGCTCCTCGGCGGCCATCTGGGCCTGGGAGGTCATGACCCCCTGGCCCATCTCGATCTTGCCGGTGAAGATCGTCACTTGGCCGTCCTGTGCGATCTGGAGGTAGGCGTTGATGTCGTCGGGGTAGATCCGGCGGCGCCGGTCCTGGGCCAGGA
>CAZIIB010000125.1:0-8366 GCA_964539125.1 uncultured Thermoanaerobaculia bacterium
CGGAGACGTTCCCGCCACACCGCAGGAGGAGGCGTTCGACATACTCTCGCTGGAAGCGCGAGGTGAGCCTACCCATCGCCGTCTCGTAATCGAGCAGGAAGAGATCTCCCGCCTCCTTCTTCCGGCCGACCGTCGAGTGAACCTCCAGGGACCGCTCGATCTCTCGGACCTCGATCTCGGTTCCTCGCGCGAACGTCCTGGCGCGACCGAGAGCAAGCTGCAGCTCCCTGACGTTGCCCGGCCAGCGATGGAACATCAGTCTGTGTAAAGCCCGTTCGCTGAGCTGAAAGGTCTCTCCTAGGTAGCTTCTCGCAAGGGCAGGAATACTCTCGGGATGCTCCCTCAAGGGTGGCACCGAAAGGACCAGCCCGGCCAGGCGGTAATACAAGTCGGACCGGAAGGCTCCCTTCTCCATCATCCCGCCGAGGTCCTGGTGTGTCGCTGAGACGACGCGCACGGCCGTTGCCAGGTTCTTTTCCCCTCCGACTCGGCGGAAACTTCCCTGCTCGACGACCTGGAGCAGCTTGACCTGGCTCTGACGGGAGAGGTCGCCGATCTCGTCGAGCAGGATGGTGCCGTCCGCGGCGAGCTCGAAGAGACCCTTGTGGCGCTTCTCGGCTCCGGTGAATGCACCTCGCTCGTGGCCAAAGAGCTCCGAGTCGAGAAGCGTCTCGGTCAGCGCAGCAACGTTCACCTCCAGGAAGGGTCCCGAGGACTGCCGGCTCCAGCGGTGGATGAGGCGGGCGAGAAGGGTCTTGCCGGTGCCTGTCTCCCCCAGGATCAGCACAGGAAGGTCCGCTTCGGCGGCCTCGCGGGTCGCCTCCAGCAGCTTCTCGATCTTCGGTCCCCTGCCGAGGAAGCAGGTCGGGGGTAGGCGGTGAGCCTTGAGGCGAAGTGACTGCTGTCGTTCCTCAACTGCCCTCTGTAGCCGCGCCTCCAACTCGTCGTAGCGCGGAGTCTTGTCGATGAAGTGAGCTGCGCCGGCGCGCATCGCGCGGACTACGGTGTCGGTATCGTGATACGCCGAGAGGATCACGACCGGCAGGTCAGAATCGGCCGCTTGGAGCCGTTCGAGGACCGAGAAGCCGTCGGGTCCGTCCCCGAGGTGGAGATCGAGGAGAACGACGTCGGGCTCCCCGACCTCGGCAAGCTCAACCGCGGACGCTGCATCCTCTGCTTCCAGGAGGCGATGGTGCGGCTGGAGGATCTCCCGGAGGACCCGGCGAACGTCTTGATCATCGTCTACGAGGAGGATCTTCAAGGAGTCACCGCGTGTGGTCCACTCTCGCCGTCTCTCGACAGGAGCAAGGCGCCGCCGAGGGTTCAGGTGTGGGGAGAGAAACTCCCACCTAGGACCGCCCAGGCTCTTTGCCGCCTCTTTTTCAGTAGTGGGCAGTATACCAAGACGTCACCACCCACCCGACGACCTGAGGGCACCGGCCAAACCCGTGTCTTTCCCAACAGCGCTGGCCGGAGTCGCGGGATCTGGGTGGGGGGAACCGCCTACGCGCTCTCGAGCTCGATCTTCAGGGAGAAGAACTGCAGGAGGTCTTTGAGGGTCAGGATGCCCAGGAGGTGGTCGCCCTGGACCACCATGAGGCGGGAGGCCTGGTTGCGGTTCATGGTGGAGAGCGCCGCCATGGCGTCGGCGTCCGGGGCGACCGTGTTGTCGCTCGAGCAGGCGCTCGCCAGGGCGCCGACGCTGGTCCTCGCCCACTCCTCCCGCGGCAGCTCCTTGATCTGGCGCGTCGTCACGCACCCCACCAGGCGCTCGCCGTCGACCACCGGGAACAGCTTGAAGTGGTGCTTGTAGACGTAGTCCTCGACGAGCTGCTCGACCGAGATGGCGCGCGGCACGGTGACCGGATCGGTCTCCATGAAACGTGAGACGGGCTCGCCCTCGAGCACCTTGCGCAGCAGGAGCTGCTGGTAGGACATCTGGGCCGCGTTGCGCAGGAAGAGCCCGATCAGGAACATCCACACGCCGCCGATGAGGTCGCCCCATACCAGCACCCGGATCACGCCGAAGCCGATGAGGGCGAAGCCGAAGCCCGAGCCGATCATCGAGGTGATCCGGGTCGCCCGCTTCAGGTCGTTCTTCACCTGCCAGAGGATCGAGCGCAACACCCGGCCGCCGTCCAGCGGGAACGCGGGGATCAGGTTGAAGACCGCGAGGACGACGTTGATCAGCGCCAGGTAGCCCACCACCCCCGCCACCGCCGTCGGCAGACCGGCGAGGTTCACCAGGGCACACGCCCCGCCCACCACGAAGCTCATGATCGGCCCGGCGATCGCCATCCAGAACTCGGCCTTGGGGCTCGGCGGCTCGTCGCTCATCTCGGCGACGCCGCCGAAGATGAACAGCGTGATGCCCCGCATCTCCATGTCGAAGCGCCGGGCGACCAGGGCGTGGGAGACCTCGTGGGCCACCACCGAGATGAACAGACCCACGGCGCCGGCGAGCCCCATGATCCAGTAGGTCGTCGCCCCGAGGCCGGGCACGAGCTCCGGGAACGCCCGGGCGGCGAGCGACCAGGTGATGAGCGCGGCGATGACGAACCAGCTCAGGTCGAGCCGGACCTTGAAGCCGAAGATGGAGAAGAGATCGAAGCTCTTGCCGAACATCGCGTACCTCCACGTCCTACCGCATCGGATTCCGGACGCTGCGCTGTCCCGCCCCGGCCGGCGGACCGGACGTCGGATCCCGGCGTGGCAAGCGTAGCACGAGACACCCTTTCTGTCCTTACCAGAGGACACCTTCGCCGGCCGCTCCCAGCTCGCTCGCGCCAGCGTAAAACCCTGTGAACGCGCGACCTGGACGGCCCAGCCGGCTCTTGCGGTCCCTGGCATCCACCGTGCTAGAGCGATCGTCGACATGCAGAAGATCTCGGGAGGTGGATCATGCTCCGGTCGGTCATGAAGCTCTCCGTCGCCGTCGCGC
Organism: uncultured Thermoanaerobaculia bacterium; assembly: GCA_964539125.1. GTDB lineage: Bacteria > Acidobacteriota > Thermoanaerobaculia > Multivoradales > DATKCC01 > CAVUBL01. The sequence continues at coordinate 2,942 of CAZIIB010000125.1, forward strand.
TCGTCCTCTTCGTCGCCGCTCCGGAACGAGCGGCTCCCCAGTCCTTCGGAGAGGAGATCTCCGTCTCCGAGGTCGAGATCCCGGTCCAGGTGCTCCGCGACCGCGACCCGGTCCTCGGCCTGGGCCCGGACGACTTCCAGGTCCTCGACGACGGCGAGCCCGTGCCGATCACGGCCTTCCGGGTGATCGACGTTTCGGCCCCGGGCGTTTCCCGGGCACCGGAGGGGTCGCGGCCCGAGGCCGCACCCGAAGGCCGCCGGATCCTCGTCCTGTTCGATTTCGCCTTCTCGCGGCCCCACGACCTGAGCCGGGCCGTTCGGGGGGTCTACGAGATGTTCGCCTCCCAGCTCACGCCGAGCGATCAGGTCGCGGTCGCGGTCTTCGACCGGCGCGGCGGCCGGCTCATCCTCGGCTTCTCGAGTGACAAGCGGGAGATCGAGGCCGCCCTCGACGTGGTGGCCGCCCAGCTCGACGGCAAGCCACGCGAGGTCCACGCCAGGTACCAGGCTCTGGCCGCCCTCGAGGGCGAGGGGGTGACGGCCCCGTCCGCCCGCACCGCGCTTCTGAGCAAGCGCCTCGGGCCCGCTGGCGCGATCGCCGTGACCCGGGGCGTCGACCTGCCGGCGATCGGAGGCGGGGGACCGCTCCTCACGACTCCGGCCCGCACGGGGGGTTCCGCGATTCCACGGGATGAGGTGAGCAGCGACCCGGTCGTAGTCTCGCTCGTTCCCGCCACACCCGAAGCGATCGGTAGGAGCCTCGCCCGGGGGGAGGTCGCCAGCAACGTCCGTACGTTGGCCCTGGAGGTGGCCGACCTCACCACCCTGCTGCGCGACGTTCCGGGGCAGAAGCGCCTGCTCTTCCTCTCGGAGGGCTTCCCCTCGTCGGTGATCGAGGCCCCGCGCTCCGGCAACCGGGTCCTCGTCCAGCGCTACCTCGAGCGGATGTTCGAGGCGCTCCGGCGCAGCGGCTGGACGGTGGACGCCATCGACATCCAGGGAATCCCCGACGCCTTCCAGCGCGGCTTCGACGCCCACGCCCTCTTCTACATCTCGGACGAGATGGGTGGCCAGTTGCTGGAGAACTACAACCAGGTCGCTCAGGCGACCGACGAGCTGTTGCGCCGGACGAGCGTCACCTACGTGCTCACCATCCGACCCGGCGACCTGCCGGCCGACGGCCGCTACCACCGTCTCACGGTTCGCCTGCGCGACGCGCCGGCGACGGCTCGGGTCTTCCACCGGCCCGGCTACTACGACCCCAAGCCACCGGACGCGCGTTCGCCCCTCGAACGCCGCCTCGACAGCGCCGAGCTGCTGCTGGGAGACTTCGCGGCCGATTCCCTCGGCGTGGAGGTGGAAGCGGCGGGCGAAGGAGCCGGCGCGGGCGATCTCCCGGTCGCCCTGATGGTGGGCGTCCCGACCGAGAGCCTAGTCGGCGGGCGCCGGGCAGGGAGGCTGCGCCTGGAGGTCCAGGCGTACGTCGTGGACGCTCAGGGCGGCGTCCGAGACGTCTGGCAACGCCGCGTCGACCTGGACCTCGCGAAGCTCGGCCCGTCCCTCGAGACCGGCGGCGTCCGGCTCTTCGGGCGTCTCGAGGCGCCCGCGGGGGAGTACCGGCTCCGGGTCCTGGTCCGCGAGCCGGAGAGCGAGACCGTGTCGCTCACCACCGCCGAGCTCGAGCTTCCCGGCGCGGGCCAGGGCCTGCCCGAGGAGCTCCTCACCGTTCCCAGGGGCTGGATCGACATCCGCTGACCGCGGCGGCGGAACCCGAGTGGAGGGAGCGCCTCTGGCATATCCTCTCCGGCGTGCGCGTGTTCCTGCTCCACGGCCTCGGCCGCACCGTGCTTTCGATGGCGCGGCTCGCGCACCGGCTCCGCGCGGCGGGCCACCGCCCGGCCCTCTTCGGCTATCAGGTCGTCACCCCGGAGCTCGGAGAGATCAAGGACCGGCTCGTCGAGCGGGTGCTCCGCGTGCTCGCCGAAGACGCCGCCGCCGGGCGGCCCCGGCAGTACGCCGTCATCGGCCATTCCCTGGGCGGGGTCATCGCGCGGCTGGCCTCGCCCGAGCTGCCGCCGGGGTTCTCGCGGTTCGTCATGCTGGGCGTGCCCAGCCGCTCCCCTGCCATCGCCCGGGTGCTGGGCAGAAACCCGATCTACCGCTTCCTGGCCGGCGACGCGGGACGCCGCCTGGCCGACCCGGCGTTCTTCGATCGCCTGCCGGTGCCCGACGTCCCGTCTCTGCTCATCGCCGGCACCCGCGGCCCGCGGGCCGCGTGGCTGCCCGCCGGACCGGAGCCCAACGACGGCATCGTCCGGGTCGCCGAGACCCGCCTCGAGGGCGTGCCCCAGCTCCTCGTTCCCGGCGTCCACACCTTCCTCATGAGTCGGCGCGACGTGTTCGAGGCGATCCGCCGTTTCCTGGCGGTGGGCGGTAGCTCAGTCCCCGGCACCCAGCAGGCGCCGGACGGCGCGGATCAGCCGATCGGGTGAGAACGGCTTCTGGAGGAAGCCACCCTCCGAGGTGTGCAGCTCCTCGAAGCTCAGGGCCCGGGAAGCGTACCCCGAGGTGAAGAGCACCTTGAGGCCCGGCAACCTCTCGCGAAGCTGCTGGGCGAGCTCCTCACCGCCCATCTTGGGCATGACCATATCGGTGACCAGCAGGTCGACCGCGCGACCGTCGCGGCGTCCGACGAGCTCCAGCGCCGCCGGCCCACCGTCGGCCTCGAGAACCGTGAAGCCCGCCTGCCTCAGAACCCGGTGCTCGAGCTCCCGGAGATCCGGGTCGTCCTCGACGACCAGGATCGTCGCGCCGAGCCCGGTAGCCGCTTCCGGCCGGAGGGGCGGGGCCTCCCGCACCGGCTCCAGCTCGCCGGCGGCGCGGGGCAGATAGACCTGGATCGAGGTCCCCCTCCCCGGCTCGCTGTCGACGCTGATGGCGCCTCCGGTCTGCTGGACGATCCCATAGACGGTCGAGAGGCCGAGACCGGTACCTCGACCGCTCTCCTTGGTGGTGAAGAACGGCTCGAAGACCTGGGAGAGGGTCTCGGGGGCCATCCCGGTGCCCGTGTCGCAGACCTCGAGCACGACGTGCGGCCCAGCCGTCGCTCCGGCGGGACCGCGGCCGCCCTCCGCGTCGAGCCGGGTGCTCCAGGTCCGCACCGTGAGGGTGCCACCCTCCGGCATGGCGTCGCAGGCGTTGACCACCAGGTTCAGGAGCACCTGCTCGAGCTGAACCGGATCGGCGAGCACCGGCCCGGGTGCCGCCTCGAGCTCGGTCACCACCTCGATGTGCTCCTCGATGACCCGGCGCAGCATCCCCTCCGAGCGGGTCACGAGCTCGGTCAGGTCGACGAGGCGGGTCTGAAACACCTGGCGCCGGCTGAAGGCGAGGAGCTGACGGGTCAGCGCGGCGGCCGACTCGCCGGCGCGGCGCACGTGGTCGGCGTACTCGCGGCGCGGATCTTCCGGATCGAGCTCCGTGAGGAGGAGCTCGCTGTAGCCGGTGATCGCGGTCAGAAGGTTGTTGAAGTCGTGGGCGACGCCGCCTGCCAGGCGTCCCACCGCCTCCATCTTCTGTGCCTGGAGGAGCTCCTCCGTCCTGTCGCGCAACTCGGCCTGCACCTTCCTGCGCTCACTGGCGGCCACCTGGAGCCGGGCAGTGGTCTCCCGGAGCTCGCGGACCACACGATAGCGCCACAAGGCGAAGGCGAGGAGGCCACCCGCGAGCAGCAGGCCCAGAGCCCAGGCGACCCAGGTCATGTTCCCGCGACGCGCTTCGCCGTACCAGCGAACGTAGATGTCCTGGAACTCCGGAGTCTGCTCCAGCTCCCGGACGGCCCGGTCGAGCCGCTCCCGGAGCTCCGGATCCCCGCGGCGCACCGCCATCGCCCTCTTGATCTCGGCCAGCGGCTCGCCGACCTCCTGGATCCGCCTCTCCAGACCGGCCTTTTCCGCGAGCGCCCGAATCACCGGGCTGGGATAGGCGAGAGCGTCGACCTGCCCGGAGAGGAGGGCGAACAGGGCTTGGTGGACGTCCGGGAAAGAGGCCAGATCGAAGCCGTGGCGCGCACGCGACTCGAGCAGGCCGATCGCGACGTTGCTCTCGACCACAGCGACGCGGCGCCCTCTCAAGCTCTGGAGATCCCAGACGTCACGCGTGTCGGTCCGCACCCACAGGGAGACCGAGAAGGTCTCCACCGGCGTCGTGAACGCAAAACGGGCCAGGCGCTCGGGGGTGATCCCCATGTTGGGGATCACGTCGACCTCGCCGCGATCGAGGGCGGCGAGGGCCTCCGGAAAGGTCTTCTCCACCCGGTAGGAGACCTTCAGCCCGGCCCGGCTGGCGACCGCGTCCAGAATCTCCACCGCAAAGCCCTCAGGCCGCCCCTGCCGGTTCAGGGAGTACTCCGGAGGCCAGTTCTCCGGCACCGCCGCGACGATCTTCCGCTCCGGCTCGGCACCGCGCCCGGGAGTGCCGGCCGTGAAGGTCGCAAGGACAGCACACAGCAGGGCGCGCCGGAACTGCGGCCGGAAAGGTGGACACCTGGCGCGGCTCACGTTGACGGCATGCTCCCGGAGGGCCCGGGGCGTTGTCGGGTGGAGGTTCACCTCTCCACCCGCCCGAGCCGGGCTTTCGGGTGACCGGAACTGAACGCTCAGTATCTCCGCGAAGCTTCCCCAAGGCAAGTCGGCGCCCGGCCCTCGGTGCGATAAGACTCCTTCCGACCTCTTTGTAGGACGTTCTCCGACAGCGCCGTCGCTTGCCGTCCGTGTTCCGCGGTACCATCGTGCTCGTGACTGATCCCGGCGACGGATCTGGGAGGGGCCTGGTCGAGCGAGCCGCGCGCATCGCCGGGTTGCACGAGCTGGAGCCTCCCACCCTGGAGGCCGTCGAGCGACGGCGCTTGCAGCTCTGGGTCCTCACCCTCCTGCTGCTCGTCACCGTCGCCGGCGGGCTGGTGGTCCTGGCGTTCGTCCCCGAGCCTCACCTGCCTTCCTGGCTCGACCCCGCCGTGGTCGAGTTCGGCCTCCTCGGGCTGGTGGTGCTGTTCTGCGCCTACGCCCTCGAGAAGGAGCTCCAGCTCCGGCGTCTGACCAACCTCCTGGTCGAGGAGAAGGTGCTAACGGCCGCGCTGACCAACCGGCTCCTCGAGCTCAGCTCATTGCTCGAGGCGGGCAAGGCGATCAACCTGGGTCTCGACCTCGACGAGGTGCTGGCCACCATCCTGCGGTGCGCCATGGAGCTCCTGGGCGGCCGCGACGGGTCGATCATGCTCACCTCGGGCGGGAGCGAGCTGCGCACCGTTTCGACGGCGGGCCGGAGCGCGGCTCAGGGCGCTCGGGCGCGCTTCGGAGAGGGCGTCGCCGGTCGAGTCGCGGCCACCGGCGAGCCCCTCCTCATCTCGGGCGCTCTCGAGCACGATC
>CAZIIB010000126.1:0-6274 GCA_964539125.1 uncultured Thermoanaerobaculia bacterium
TAATCCTCCCGGCGAACGGGTGGAGGCGTCCCCTTCTCCCCCTGGGGGTGAGAAGGGGATCGAGGGGTTGTAGGGGGGACCCGGCCGCTCTCTGCGCCGGTGAAGGCCCGGGCCGGTTCGGTCTCGGCTGGAAGGCGACCGTGGGCGGGGGCCGAGCTGAGGCGAAGCCTCAGATGACTCCGTACCTCTCCCGAAGGATATTCAGATGATGCTGCGCATGGCCTGCTGTGATGTGGGCCAACGCTCGCACCGAAACCGGCTTCTCGTTGGCGATTCCCTTGCGCTTCCACGCGGCTTCGTCCAGGTGACGGAAGAGGTGGAGGGTCGCTTCGCGAACCGCGAGGAGCTCCTCGACCAGGTCGGCGAGGGGGATGTCGTCGAATCTCGAGTTGGCCATGTAGAGGGTCTCGTCGAGGCCGGGAAGCGGCTGCTTGTCGCCCCGGGAGATGGCCAAGGCGCGGAAGGCGAAGGAGCGCTCGCAATCGGCGATGTGACCGACGACCTGGCGGACGCTCCACTTACCGGGAGCGTAGCGGAAGAGCTCCGTCTCGGGCGGCACGTCGTCTGCCAGGCGCCGAAAGACCTCGGCCTGCGCCCCGAGGACGTCGAGGATCTCTCCCTCCGGGATCTCGGCGACGTAGCCGGCGTAGAAGGCGTCGTACTCGCTCGGCTCGGGGCGGCCGATGGGAGTGGGGCTCGCGGTGTCGGACATGGCACGGCTCCTTACTCCGGAGTGATGGTCCGGATCTTCTGGCGGCGGTTCTTGCGGTAGACCTGGAAGTGCGCGTCGGTGGTGAGGACGGGGGCGTCCGCGTGGAGCTCCGCCAGGCGGACGAGAGCCGCGTCGGCGAGGGAGGCCGGCAGGTCGGCATACTTGGTGAGGAGCCGGCCGATGGGCGCGGTCTCGGCCTGAAGGTCGAGGCCGACCTCGACCAGCCCGCGCTCGACCAGCGCCAGGACGGCCTGCGGACCGCCGGGACGGTCCCGGAGCAGGAAGCAGGCTTCCGAGAGGACCGACTCGCAGGTGACGAGGGGCGGCTCGACACCGCCCAGCACGTCGCACGCCCAGTCGTGGTGGCGGTCGCGGCGGTTCAGATAGGCGACGAGGGGGCCCGTGTCGAGGATCACGGGCCGGATCACCGGCCGTAGCCCTCGAGGTGCTCCGAGCTCGTGGAGAGGTCCGGCTCCGCCTCGACCACGCCCGCCAGGTCGCGGGCCCGGTCGTGGAAGCTTCCGGCCGTCACGCCCGCCCGGTGGACCAGGTACTCCTGGACCGCCTCCCGGACGAGCGACGACTTGCTGCGCCCGAGCCTCTCGGCCTCGCGCCCGAGGTCGCGCTCCAAGTCCTTGGGAACCTTCACCGAGAGCAGACGCGGGCTCTCGTTCGGCGGTTTCGTCTTACCCATGTCGTCAAGCGTAATACTTCGACGACCTCGATGCAAGCGGCGCCGGTTCAGCCCCTGGTGCCTACTACCACGCGCAGCCCGGTGTACTCGATGGACGCCGAGCCGCCGTCGCCCCGCGCGTCGGTCGAGCGGTCGGCGCTCGGACCCTCGGCCACACCCTCGCCGTCCTCGCCCACCGCCCACTCGGTGGCGTTGCCGTCGAGGTCGAAGACCGGCGGCGTACCCTTTCCCGGCAGGCTCCCCACGGGCAGCAAGAGGGGCGTCTTGCCGGGGAGCCGCTCGGCGAGCGCCTTGCGGATCGCCGAGGTGTCGTCCGGGTTCGGCGTGTAGCCGGCCCAGCGGTCGAGGGTGTTGCCCTTCGAGCCCGCGGCCCCGGCGAGCTTCTTCGCCTCCTTGGCCGTGGGCAGGCGGAAGGGGCGGCCGGTCCGCTCGGCGAGCCACGCGGCGTAGGCCTTGGCCCGTTCGAAGCTCATGCCGGTGGCCGGCAGGTTCGCCTCGCCCGGCGCGACCTCGGCCTGTGGGTCGAAGGCGGCCCACTGGGCGCGGGTGACCTCGAAGCGGCCCACCTCGAGGCCGGCGAAGGACGCCGTCTCGGGGATCGGCACGCCGTCCTTCACCTCGCCCAGCATCCCGTGGCTCGAGGCCGCGCCGCCGCGCTCGAGGAGCGCCGCCAGGAGCGTGCCGTCGTGGACCGCTTCGATCCCCTTCAGACCCTCCGGCGCGCGGTCGAAGAGGTAGCGGTCGAACCAGGTGAGGTCCTCCTCGATCTTGCGCCGCTGGAACGGAATCTTGCGCAGGCCGTGGGGCTCGCCCGGGAAGACCACCAGGCGGACCGGCGCGCGGCCGATCTGCTGGAGGGCCCGGAACGTGCTCCAGCTCTGGTGGGGCGGGACGTTCGTGTCCTCGGTGCCGGTGTAGAGGATGGTCGGAGTCGTCACCTTCGTGAGGCGGAAGAAGGGGGACTTGTCCAGGTAAGCCTGGGTCGCCTCCCAGGGCGTACCGCCGAAGTAGTAGTTGTCGAAGGAGGCGCCGAAGGCCACGTTCGCCCAGTCGCTCAGCCACTCGACGTCCGCCGCCCCCACCGAGGCGGCCTTGTAGCGCTGGTCCTCGGTGATCAGGTCGGCGGTCAGGATGCCCCCGTTCGACCAGCCGGCGGCGGCCAGCCGGTCCGGGTCGACCAGGCCCTGGGCGATCAGGTGGTCGACCCCGGACTCGAGGTCCGGGATCTCGAGCTCGTAGTAGTGGTCTTTGATCGACTCCACCCACTCGAGGCCGTAGCCGGTGCTGCCGTGGTAGTTGACCTGGAGGACGAAGGCGCCGCGCTGGCGCCAGAGGAGGATCGGCGTCGCCCAGCTCTGGGACCAGGCGTCCCGGCTGCGCGCGGCGGGGCCGCCGTGGGTCGCCAGGATCAGGGGCGCACGCTCTCCCTCCTTCCAGCCGAGGGGGTACTGGAGAATCCCCTCGACCGTATCGCCCCGGGCGCCGGTCCAGTGGATGACCTCGGCGCGGCCCGTCGGCTTGTCGTCGAACGAGGGGTTGAGGTGGGTCAGGCGCCGGGCGCCCGTGACCCTGGCCGCGTCCAGGTGCGCCGCGAACCATTGCGGGGGCACGGTGGTCGTCGAGGTCTCGTAGAGGAGCGACGAGCCGTCGGGGGCGGTCGCCAGGTCGACCGCCTGGGTGGTGGGATCGGGCGTCGGCCTCCCGCCCTGCCAGACGAGGTCCTGGCGGCTCCAGCTCGCGGACCCTCCCGCCCCCGTCTTCCGATAGCGCGCCAGGCGGTCGTGGACGCCGTCCGCCAGGAACGCCACGAAGCCGTCGGGCAGCACGGCGTACCCGTTTCCGAGTCCGCGCTCCCAGCCCAGGTCCACCTCGACCACCCGGCCGCTCGCCAGGTCGAGGTGGTAGAGGTGGGTGACGGTGGCGTTCCTGTACATGGGGTCGTGGGTGAACTGGTCGGCGAAGTAGAAGCCGGAGGCGTCGGGGTCCCAGCGGACGGCGAAGGGGAGCACGGTCCAGCCGTCGATCGGCTCGGCGAACAGGCGCCGTTCCGCGCCGGTCGCGAGGTCCACGAGCCGGGTCTGGGGCGGCACCTTGGAGTCGAACTCGTAGGACAGGCTCTGCTCCGCGGAGACCACCGCCCACTTGCCGTCGGGAGATACCGACAGGGCGTCGATCCAGTCCGGGTTCCAGGTGAGGTGATGCACGCCGCCGCCGTCGATCCCTACCCGGTAGAGCCGCACCGGCGGGGTGTGCTTCGCGTCGTCCACCACCATCGCGTTGTCGTGCTGCTCCTTGCGCTCGAGCTCGTAGGCCGAGTTCGCCTCCGGCGCCGCCAGGACCAGGCTCTCGCCGTCGATCCAGCCGAAGGCCTGGACGTCGCGGTCGAGGTGGGTGGCCGGATAGGCCTCACCGCCGGCCAATGAAAAGAGCCAGACCTGCTGCTTGGGGCCTTCGTCCGAGGCGTCGCCGCCGCCACCCTTCCCCGGAAGCGCCCGGTTCGACAGGAACGCCAGGTACTTGCCGTCGGGTGAGAAGGCGGGCGAGGAGACCCGGTCCTTGCCCCGGGTGAGCTGGAGCGGGGCGGGCTCGCCGTCGCCCGTCCCGTCGAGCCGGGAGAGCCAGAGGTTCGAGACCCGCTTCTCCTTCCCCTCGGCGGTCTCGACCGTCAACTTGACCCAGGCGGCGAGCCGCCCGTCGCGCGAGACCGTCCACGCCTGAGCGGACTCGGTGTGCAGGACGTCGTCCGCGGTCCAGGCGTGCGGGGCGGCCGCGGCGGCCGGCTCGACCCCGAAGGCGCCGAGGGGGCCGAGGCCGCAGAGGAGCAGGAAGGCGAGGAAGGGCGCGGCGGGCCGGGTGATCCGGCGGGCTCGGGTGTTCATGGCCCCGGCCTCACTCCGCGCGGAGAACGATCTTGATGCCGTCCGGATCATGGGTCTCGAAGACGGTGTCCCCGTCCTCGAGATCGTGCATTCCGCCCGGCACGTTCTTGTTGCGGAAGATCAGGTCGTCGTAGGCCTTCTGGGGGGACGGCACGAGGAGGGTCAGGACCATCTCGTGCTGCGGGCCGCGGTACTCGAACAGCTCGTCATCGCTACGGTACGGCGCGCCCTCGACGCGCCCCACGACCTCGATCGTTCCGGGCCCGGCCTGGAAGCGGGTGGCCTGGAGGCCATTGCGCTCCCAGGACCCCAGCTCCGGAAGGGCCAGCGTCTCGCTGTAGAAACGGCAGGTGCGCTCGAAGTTGCGAGCCTTGAGCGTGACCTGGAAGCCTTCGATCTCCATCTTGATCTCCCTGGCTGGCGTCGATGTCCGACTGGATTCTCGAGGTGGTGGAGGGCTCCCCGGAGCTTCTCATAGAACGTTCCGCTCGGGAAGCTCGGGCGCGCCTCGCGGCGGCCGGGGCCGCGCCGGATGGGGACCGGCGGCCCGCGAGCGCGATGGTATCCTCACCGCCGTGAGTCGCCGGACCCCCGCCCGCCGCCCGCGCTTCGCCTCCGCTCCCGCCTTCGCCCTCCTCCTGACCCTCTGGGTGCTCACCATGCCCTGCGCTTGGGCGGCGGCCCGGCAGGAGGTGGCCGCGGAAGCCGACGGCGCGGCGCTCTCCCCGCAGGACACCACGTCGGTCCCGCCGGCGATGACGCCCGCCGTCCCGGGTCCGGCCTCCTTCTCGCCCGTCTCTCTCGGCCCTCCGGCGATGACCACCGACCAGGGGCCGCTGTTCGCGCTGCGTCCGATCGTCGCTCGGCTCGGCGGCGAGCTCCAGGACCAGGACGGCAGCGCGAGCCTGACCCTCGCCGGCACCGCGGTGGTCGCCGGCCCGGACAATCCGGTGATGATCGTCGGCCGAGAGATCGTGCAACTCTCCCAGCCGCCGCAGCAGGGCGAGCCGACCGTCCAGGGGCTGCTCGTCCCCCTCGACTTCCTCCAGGGGAGCTACGGTGCTCTGCTCGACTATCAGTTCGACTGGTCCTCCGGCGCGCAGGTCCTCACCGCCCGGCAGCGCCAGCCGCGCTCCCTCCAGGTGGTGGTGGACGTGGTCCACCTCCAGGGCGTGAGCACCGTCGTCCTGCGCTTTCCGGCGCGCTTCGACTACCGGCTCGAGGATCGGGCCGAGGACATCGTGATCCGGCCCACCCGGGACCGGTTCGAGCCGCCCACGACGCCGCCCCGCGTGCGGGACCCGCTGGTGCGCGGCGTCCGGATCGGCCGCGACGAGATCGTGCTCGACCTGGCCGCCAACGCGAGCGCCGAGAGCTACACCCTGGAGGAGCCCTTCCGGCTGGTGTTCGACGTCGTCCGGCACGAGGAGCAGCAGGCCGGCACCGAGGAGGCCCAGCCCCTCGAGTCGCCGAAGCCGAAGGCGGGCATCCACACGATCGTCATCGATCCCGGCCATGGCGGCAACGAGACCGGAGCCCTCGGCCCCGGCGGCGAGATGGAGAAGGACCTGACCCTGGAGCTCGCGCGGGCCCTGCGCACGCGCCTGCTCCAGCGGCTCCCGGTCAAGGTGGTCCTGACCCGCGACGACGACGAGGAGCTCCCCCTCGACACGCGGGCCGCGATCGCCAACCAGAACAAGGCGGACCTCTTCGTCTCCATCCATCTCAACTCCTCGCTCGGCCCGGCCGCCCACGGGGCGGAGACCTACTTCCTCTCCATGGAGGCGAGCGACGAGCGGGCGGCGGACACGGCCGCGTCGGAGAACTCCGTCGAGCGGCCCAAGACCGGCGGCGACGACCCGCTCCACGACCTGCAGCTCATCCTCTGGGACCTGGCTCAGAGCTACCACCTGGCGGAGAGCCAGCGCCTGGCCGCCTTGATCCAGGAAGAGCTCAACACCACCCTGGGTCTCCGGGACCGGGGGGTCA
>CAZIIB010000126.1:6284-8318 GCA_964539125.1 uncultured Thermoanaerobaculia bacterium
AGCAGGCGCCCTTCCGGGTGCTCATGGGGGCGGCCATGCCCGCCGTCCTGGTCGAGCTCGGCTTCTTGAGCAACCCGGCGGAGGAGTCCCGGCTCGAGGACCCGGCGTACCGTTCGAAGCTGGTCGACGCCCTCGTCCGGGCGATCAGCCGATACCGCGCCGAGGTGGACCAGCGAGCCGAGCGGGGTTGGACGCCGGAGGCGGCCGGCGACCGGCCGGCGGGGTCCTCTCCGTGAACCGGCGGGCGGCGTTCTTCGTCGTCCTGGGAGCCCTCGCCCTGGGGGCGGTGCTGGCCCTGGTCTGGGCGTTCTGGCACGGCGGCGGGGCACCGGGCGCCCAGCCGGCGACGCCCGAGGCCAGCGCGCCGCCGAGCCAGGAGACCTTCGATCTGTATTTCCCCGGGGGGGACGGGCTGCTCCACGTCGAGCCCCGTGAGCTCGCCGTGCCGGCCGACGCCCGGGCCCGCGCGCGGGCGATCGTGCTCGCCCTGCTCGACGGCCCCCGGAGCGAAGGCCTGGTTCGGCCCTTTCCCCGCGAGGTCGGCCTGCTCGACGTCTACCTGACGCAGGACGGGACGGCCTATGTGGACCTGGGCGCCGACGGCATGGACCGGCCGCCGGCGGGGGGGTCGCTCGCCGAGATGATGCGCGCCTACAGCGTGGTCGACTCCCTGGTGCTCGACCTGCCCGACGTCCAGCGGGTGGCCCTGCTGTGGAACGGCGTCCAGCCGGAGAGCTTCTCCGGTCATCTCGACACCAGCATGGCCCTGCCCGCGAAGCGGGACCTGCTGGCTCCGGACGCCGCCTCCCGGCAGAGGGCGGGTGGATGAGGCGGCCGGCGCCCGGCGCCGAGCGGGATCGCGCGGCACCCATCGGCGTCTTCGACTCCGGGGTCGGCGGGCTGACGGTGGTCGCGGAGCTGCGCCGGCGGCTGCCGGAGGAGTCGATTCTCTACCTGGGCGACACGGCTCGGCTGCCCTACGGGACGAAGTCGCCCGAGACCGTGCTGCGCTACACCCGCACCAACGTCGATTTCCTGCTCGAGCGCCGGGTCAAGGCGGTGGTCGTGGCCTGCAACACCGCCTCGGCGCTCGCCGTGCCCCACCTGTCGACGCCGGCGCCCCTGTGGGGAGTGATCGAGCCGGGAGCGGAGCGCGCCGCGGCGAGCGCGGCGACCCGGGTGGGGGTGATCGCCACCGAGTCGACCGTCCGCTCGGACGCCTACGGCGCGGCGCTGCGCCGGCTCCGGCCCGGGATCGAGGTGATCTCGGCGGCCTGCCCGCTGTTCGTGCCCCTGGTCGAGGAAGGGTGGCACGACGACCCGGTCACCCTGGAGATCGCCGAGCGCTACCTGGCGCCGCTCCTCGCCGCGTCGATCGACTCCCTGGTGCTCGGCTGCACGCACTATCCGGTGCTCCGCCCCGTGCTCGAGCGGGTGGTCGGGCCGGGCGTCGACCTGATCGACTCCGCCTCCTCGGTCGCCGAGCGGGTGGCCCGCGACCTCGCCGCCGCGAACCTCACCGCCCCGGCCGGTTCCTCCGGGGGGCTCCACGCCTACGTCACCGACACCGCGGAGCGCTTCGCGCGCCTCGCCCGGATGATCCTCGGCCTGAACCTCAGCCTGGAGCTGGTAGACGTGGGAAGCGAGGCCGAGCCGGCCCCCGGGCGACCGGTACAATCGCCGGCATGACGCCTCACGAGACCTCCGCGCCCCCGTCCCCCTCGTCCCGCCCCGGCGGCCGGGCCCCCGACGCCCTGCGGCCGGTGCGGATCCAGCCCGGGGCGCTCAAGTACGCCGAGGGCTCGGCGCTGATCGAGATGGGCGACACCCGAGTGCTGGTGGCGGCGAGCGTGGAGCGGCGGGTGCCGCCCTTCCTCAAGGACTCGGGCCGGGGTTGGGTCACGGGCGAGTACTCGATGCTCCCCCGGGCGACCCACACGCGCTCGATCCGCGAGGTGGCGAGGGGCCGGCCGTCGGGGCGCACCGCCGAGATCCAGCGGCTGATCGGCCGGAGCCTGCGCGCGGTGGCCGACC
>CAZIIB010000127.1:0-8259 GCA_964539125.1 uncultured Thermoanaerobaculia bacterium
TCCTCGACGGGAAGGCGGTCCGCTCGTGTCAGACCCTGCTCCGCGAGGTCGAGGAACGAGACGCAGGTCAGGGGCGCCCGGGGGCAGTCGAGGCGCACCCGGATCGTGCCCCGGGCGGTGCGGATCTCGACCGTCCGGGGCGCCGCCGTGCGCTCCAGGACCTCCTGGTAGACGGCGGCCACTTTGCCCGTGTCGACGGCGCCCGGGGCCGGCTGCGGCCGCCCCAGCGCGGCGAGGGCCTTGGCGGCGTGCTCGCGGGTGGCGAAGTCTGTCTGGCCGGCCACGGTCTCGAGCATGCCGGTCGCCGCGTCCTTCTCGTCCGGCATCTCCTTGGCGCGCGCCACCAGGGCGTCGACGGCGCCGAGGCGCTCCTCGATGACCTCCGAGCGTAGCGCTCGGGTGAGCGCCCCCTCGAGCTCGCGCTCCGGCAGCACCGGGTCGCCCGCCAGCCAGTCGAGGGCGGTGGTGCGCACCCCCGGGTCCGGATCGGCGAGGGCGCGGCGGGCGATGACGGCGGGAATCTCGCCGTTGCCCGGAGCGGTGCCCTCCGTGGCCAGGGCGAGCTCGGCGGAGATCACCGCCTCCCGGACCCGCGGGTCGGTATCTCCGGCGAGCGAGCGAAGCACCTTCCAGCTCGCCAGGACGCCGGCGGCTTCGGCGGCCCGGACCCGAAGGACGGGCGCGCTCGCCAGGGCCGCCGCCGCCACCGCACCGCCGGCCCGCGGGTCGCCGCCCGTGGCGAGGGCGACGAGCGCCGTGCCGCGCTCCCAGGGCGCCACCTCGGAGAGCCCCTCGGCAGCGGCGTGGAAGCGGTCGAGGAGGACCTGGGAGAGCTCCGGATCGAGGAGCCAGACCGAGGCCGCGTCGAGGGCGGTCAGGCGCACGCCGGGCCGCGGGTCGGCCATCAGCTCGAGCAAGCGCGCCCGCCAGCCGGAGGGAGCCGACGCCAGCCCCCTGGAGATCAGCGCCCGCGCCGCCTTGAGGGCCTCGATCACCGGTCCCGCTTGCGGGTCGTCGAGGAGAGGCCGAAGCCGCGCCAGGTCGTCGCCCGAGCCGACGATCCCCAGGGCGCGCGCCGCCCAGGCCCGGACCTCGGGATTCGGATCGCTCGCCAGGGGGCGCAGGGCGGGCAGGCCGTCGGCCACGGGCTTCCTGGCCAGGGCGTAGGCGGCCCATGCGTGGAGCTCGGGCGAGTCCAGCGCCAGGCCGTCGCCGGCGAGCGACACCGCCTCCGGCTGCTGGAAGCGGTAGAGGGAAGGCAGGAGCCGGGCCCAGGACTCCTCGTCCGACAGCTTGGCCAGCGACTGGCCCACCTGGTCGACGGAGACGCCGATCTTCCCCAGGGCCTCGACCGCCAGCGTGCCGGTCTCCCGGTCCGATTCCCGAGCCGCCTCGAGGAGGCGCGCGGCGATGCGCCGGCGCACCGCGTCCTGGCTCGCGGCGAGACTCTCGCCGAGCTCACCGAGGGCGAAGGCGGCGGCCCGCCGAACCTCGGGCTCGTCGTCGATCAACAGGCCGAGGAGGGGATCGGCGCCTTGGGCATCGCCCACCCGGCCGAGGGCGACGGCCAGCTCGCGGCGGAGCTCGGGCGGACCGGCGAGCGCTCGGCGCACGATCACCGGCTCGAAGAGCTGGCGGTCGACCAGGAGCAGGAGGAGGCCGCGCGCCTCGGAGAAGGGGATGAGCCCGGGCAGGCCGGTTCCCTCCTCGGCGGGAGAATCCGCACCGGGAGGGGCGGGGCGGGCGCCCGTGCAGGCGGCGAGTCCCAGGAGGAGCGGAACGAGCGCCGCGAGGAGCGCGGCGACCGGTGGGCGGCGGGAACGCGGGCAGGCGAGGAGAGGCATGACTCGCCATTGTGGACGCTGGCGCCGCTCCTCGACAAGGAGGGGCGGAGACGCGCCGTTTGGCACCTGGCCCGGCAACGGGTAACCTTCGCCCCGGCATGACCCCCGAGCCCCGCGACCCGTCCCTCGCGTTCACCGACGTGCGCCGTCGCTTCGGCCGTCTGCGCGTGTTGACCGGTGTCTCGGGCCGGGTCGGCGCCGGCGAAGCCCTCCTGGTGAGCGGACCCAACGGTTCCGGCAAGTCGACCCTCATCCGGATCCTCGCCGGCCTGCTGGCGGCCGAAGGGGGTGCCGTCGAGTACCGACTGGGCTCGCGGGTGCTCGACATCGCCGAGCGGCGGCGGGCGGTGGGCTACGCGGCCCCCGACCTGGCGCTCTACGAGGAGCTCACGACGCTCGAGAACCTGGAGTTCTTCTGCCGCCTGCGGGGAGCCCCCACCGGGCGCGCCCGCGAGCTGCTCGAGCGGGTGGACCTGCCCCTCGACCGCCTGGCCGGGGCCCTCTCGTCGGGCATGCGCCAGCGTTTGCGATGGGCCTGGGCGCTCCTCGGCCGGCCCCAGCTGCTGCTCCTCGACGAGCCCTTTCAGAACCTCGACCCGGCCGGCGTCGAGCAGGGTACCGAGCTCCTGTCCCGCCACCTCGACGCGGGCGGCCTCGCGGTGGTGGCCAACCCCGGACCCTTGGAGATTCCCCGTGTCCGATCCCGGATCGACCTCGGCCGCGGCCTGGGTCGCTGAAGCGGCGGCGGTCTTCGCCAAGGACTGGCGCTGCGAGTTCCGCACCCGCTACGCCCTGAACACTCTGGGGCTGTTCGCCTTCACCACCCTCGTGGTGGTGAGCCTGGTGCTGGGACCGGTGGGGGTGGCGCCGGGCCTCGCCACCACGGTGCTGCCGGTCATCCTCTGGTTGATCGTGCTGTTCGCGGTGACCGCGGGGCTGCCCCGGATCTTCGTGGCGGAGGAGGAAACGCACACGGCCACGGCCCTTCGCCTCGCCGCCACGCCCTCGGCCCTCTTTGCGGGCAAGCTCCTCTACGGGTTCACCGTGGTGCTCGCCCTCGAGGCGCTGATCACTCCTCTCTTCCTGGCCATGGTCCAGCTCGAGGCCCGGCGGCCGGATCTGCTGGTGGCCGCCCTCCTCGCCGGCGGCTACGGCCTCGCCACCGGCAGCACCCTGGTCGCTTCCATCGTGGCGCAGGCGCGCGGCAAGAGCGCCCTGTTCGCGGTGTTGCTGCTGCCGGTGCTGGTGCCCGGCCTGCTGTTCGCCGTCCAGCTCACCCGGGCCGCGGTGGGCGGGGAGGCGCCGGGCGTGGAGGTCCAGATGCTGCTCCTGTATGATGGAACCCTGACCGTGGCTGGCCTCATGCTCTTTCCGACCATCTGGAATCCCTGAGCCCCCCACCGTGAAGACCGTACTCCCCTGGCTGCTCTGGCTGTGGATCGCCTCGACGATCGTATGCGCCTATCTGCTGGCACCGCCCATGAAGGGCTTCGCGGCCCACGGGGAGTCGAGCCGGCTGCTCTTCTTCCACGTGCCCATGGCCTGGACGGCCTTCGTGGCGTTCCTCGCCGCCGGGATCTGGAGCGCGCTGTACTTGAAGACCCGACGGCCGCGGCACGACCGAGCGGCCAACGCCGCGGTCCAGATCGGCCTGGTCTTCTGCCTGCTGGCCACGGTCACCGGAGCGATCTGGGCCCGGGTCCAGTGGGGCGCCTTCTGGAACTGGGACCCGCGCCAGCTCTCCATCACCGTGGCGCTGGTCTACTACGCCGCCTACCTGGCGCTGCGCAGCCAGGTGGAGGACGCGGAGGTCCGGGCCCGGGTGAGCGGCGCCTACGCCGTGCTGGGGCTGGTGGTGGCGCCGTTCCTGTTCTTCTTCGCCCCGCGCGTGGCCGCCTTCTCGCTCCACCCGCAGCCGGTGATCAACAAGGAGGTCCTCACCGGACAGCAAGGCCCGGGCATGGACCCGACGGCCCTCGCGATCCTCGTCGCCGGCGCCCTCGGGTTCATGGTGCTGTTCTTTTGGCTTCACAATCTCACAACTCGGCTGGCCGCTCTCGAGGACGACCGCAATGAGCCGGCCTGAGGGGGACGTTTTGGGCTGATGGACGACGCGACCTCGATCACCACCGCAGTCAAGCTCGCCTTCGCGGCGGTCAACTTCCTGGTCTGGACGGGGCTGTTCCTCTACCTGCTCCGCTTGAGCAAGAAAGTCCGGCACCTGGAGGCCGCGCGCCCCGACGAGACGGAGACCCGACCATGAACCGCAAGTACCTCTACGGTCTGGGCGCCCTGCTGATCCTCGGCTTCGCCGCCTTCTCGCTGACCTCGTTCCGCGAGAGCCTGACGCCCTACGTTCCGTACGACCAGGCCCGCACGGCGGACCGGGTGGTCCAGGTGGCGGGCGGTCTGGTCAAGGGCAGCTCCTCCTACGCCCAGGGCGAGCACTCGCTGCGTTTCACCCTCACCGACAAGGCGACCGGCGACACCCTGAGGGTGCGCTACCAGGGGGTCAAACCGAGCAACTTCGAGGACGCCGTCAGCATCGTCGCCATCGGCCGCTACCAGGCCTCCGACCAGGAGTTCCAGGCCGACAAGCTGCTCGTGAAGTGCCCGAGCAAGTACCAGGGTGTGAAGGACCCCGGCGGCGACGGCGAGAGCGCCACGCGCAGCTACGGTTGATCTGATCGCGAACGGCCCGGGGGGCGCGCCGGGCCCCCGCCTCGAGGACCTGATGCCGTGAACTACCTCTCTTCCCTCTATCTCCCGGGTGCCCTGGCCCTGTGGTGCGCCCTGCTCTTCTCCGTGACCGCCCTCTGGGGCTACTCGCTGGTGCTCCGGGGCGACGCCAGCGTCCTGGGCTTCGCCCGCCGGGCCTACACCTGCTTCGCGCTGTCGATCGTCATGACCGCGGTAGTGATGGGCTTCGCCCTGGTCACCCGCGACTTCCGGATCGAGTACGTCTACCAGTACTCCGGGATGGACCTCCCCGCGCACTACCAGCTCGCCGCGTTCTGGGCCGGCCAGAAGGGGAGCTTCCTGATCTGGCTGTTCTGGGGGTCGCTCCTCGGCCTGCTGGTGGCGCGTAGCGCCGGGCGCCAGGAGTCGACGGTGATGACCGTCTACACCCTGACCCTGGTCGCTCTGCTCTTCATCCTGGTGCGCGAGAACCCCTTCGTCATGCTCAGGACGACGCCGGCCGACGGCCAGGGGCTCAACCCGCTGCTCCAGGACAACTGGATGGTGATCCACCCGCCGATCATGTTCATCGGCTACGCCGCCTCGGCGATCCCGTTCTCCTTCGCCATGGCGGCGCTGTGGCGCAAGGACTACGACACCTGGGCGGCCCGGGCGTTTCCCTGGGCTCTGGGCGGGTTCATGGTGCTCGGCCTGGCGATCCTGCTGGGCGGCTACTGGGCCTACAAGACGCTCGGTTGGGGCGGCTACTGGGGCTGGGACCCGGTGGAGAACGCCTCGCTCATCCCCTTCTTGTTCGGCACCGTGCTGATCCACGGCCTCTACATGGAGCGCACCAAGGGGCGCTACCGCCGGGCGAACTTCGTGCTCGCCACTCTGGTCTACATGTCGGTGCTCTACGGGACCTTCCTGACCCGCTCCGGCGTGCTCGCCGACTTCTCCGTCCACAGCTTCGTCGACCTGGGGATCTCGGGCTGGCTGATCGGGCTGATGGCCTTCTTCGGAATCGGCAGCGTGGTGCTGCTGGCGCTCCGCCTGCCCCAGGTGCCGACCCGGGCCAACGAGGACCCCTTCTTCTCCCGCGGCTCGGTGCTGGTGCTCGCCACCATCACGATCCTGGCCTCGGCCCTGGTGATCACCTTCGGGACCTCGGCGCCCCTACTCACCGGCTTCCTCGAGAACCCGGGCCAGGTGGGACCGGAGTTCTACAACCGGGTGAACCTGCCGATCGCCATCCTGGTGGCGCTGCTGGTCGGCCTGGTGCCCTTCCTCACCTGGCGGGGCACGCCCTTTCGCGAGTTGGGACGAAAGCTCCTGCCGTCGGCACTGGTCGCCCTGGCCCTGACGGTGATGGCGGCGGCCCTCGCGGTGCGCAACCCTCTCCACCTCCTCTACCTCTTCCTGGCTCTCCTCGCCCTGGGGACCAACCTCCACAAGATGATCCTCCTGGCGCGCCCGAAGCACCTGGCACCCGGCGCGGGGCCCTGGAGCGTGGCCCGGGCCTGGGGCCGGGGCGTGCTGGGCGCCGGCGGGTATCTCTCGCACGTCGGCGTGGGCATCATCCTGATCGGCTTCCTGGCCTCCTCCGCCTACGACCAGAGCACCAAGGTGACCCTGGAGCTCGACCGTCCGCAACCGGTGGGCGACATGAAGGTCACCTTCGTGGGGTTCCTGCAGAAGCTCTCGCCGCGGGAGAAGGACTCCATGGTCGTGCGCGTCGAGCGCCCCGACGGCTCCACCTTCGACACCTACCCCAAGCTCTTCCGGAACCGCCGCACCGGTCAGATCATGGCCAACCCGGACGTGAAGACGACCTGGCTCCGCGACCTCTACGTCTCGCCCATGGAGTACTCGCCGGGTGAGGCGGGCGGTGCCGCGCGGAGGGTCGACCTCTCCCGGGGAGAGAGCACCGACGTCGGGGGGTACCAGGTGCGCTTCACCGACTTCGACCTGGAAGCCGGCGGCGAGAATGCCCTCACCGCCATGGCCGAAGGCGGCGGGCCGGTGACCATGGGGGCCAAGGTCGAGGTGACGGCGCCCGGCGGAGAGAGCCACGAGGTGTTGCCCGTCTACCGCTTCGAGCGCTCGAGCGGCCGGGTGGAGACGCCGGCCTCCCCGGTGCCGGGCGGCGGCTTCGTCACCCTGGCCGGAATCAACGCCAGCGAGGGCAAGGTGCGCCTGGCGCTCCAGGGCTTCCCCGGGATGGCCGACGGCAAGCCCCCCACCCTCTCGCTCGACGTGACCAAGAAGCCGTTGATCCAGCTCGTCTGGCTCGGGCTCTACGTGATCCTCGCGGGCGGGCTCCTGGCGGTCGTCCAGAGGCTGCGCCAGGCGCTGCGGCTGGAGCGTCGGGAACCGGCCCCCGCCGGGGAGTCGCTCGGGTCGTAGGCCCCTACATACCCACAGCCAGACGTTCGGCGAGGAGCGGCGGCAGTCCCGCCTTGCGGATCCGCGTCTGGGCGGCGGCGACCGGGTAGCTCACGCGATACCAGCGGACCACCCGCCGGTCACTGTCGTAGATCATGTAAGAGGCTCGGGGGTCTCCGTCCCGGGGCTGGCCGATGGAGCCCGGGTTGACCAGATACCGGCCGTCGTCCCGGAGCTCGACGGTGCCCTCCGCGCCGACGAGCTGCCGGACCTGGATCGCGCGGTCCTCCAGGCTGAACAGCGAGGTCACGTGCGTGTGGCCGAAGAAGGTGACCCCGGCGTCGAAGCCGGAGAAAGCGTCGAAGGCGTCGCGGTCGGAGAACATGTAGCGGTCCTCGTCCACCGGCGACCCGTGGCAGATGGCGAGGTCGTCTTCCACCTCGAGCGGCCCGGCCGGGAGCGCGCGGACGTAGCGGAGGTTCGCAGCCGTCAGCCGCGTCGTCGTCCAGCGGGCGGCGGCCAGGGCCGCGTGGTTGAAGTTCTCACCGCCGTCGACGCCCGAGACCACCTTGTCGTGGTTCCCGCGCACCACGATCACCCGCCCGGCGAGCGACCGGACGGCGTCGACCACCTGGTTCGGCGCCGCGCCGTAGCCCACCAGGTCGCCGAGCACCAGGGTGGCATCGAAGCGCTTCCGGCGCACCCGGCGGAGCACGGTCTCGAAGGCCGACCAGTTGCCGTGCATGTCGGAGAGGATCAGGTACCTCACGTCACTCCCTTGAGCAGGAGAGCTGCCCGGGCGGCCACCTCCTCCGCGGTCTCCCCGGCGTCGATCGACAGCTCGAGGTCGGCCCGGCGGTAGACGGGGAGACGGCTGCGGTAGAGCTCGAGTGCCTGGGCTTCGGTCTGGAACAGGGGGCGATCCTCCTTGCCCAGGGCGCCGATGCGCTCGGCGATCACCGAGAACGGCGGATTGAGCCAGACCGAGACGCCCCGGCCCTCGAGCAGACGCCGGTTGCTCTCCACGCTCAGCGTACCCCCGCCGGTGGCGATGACCGCCTCCGGGGCCTCGAGCGCCGCGAGCAGGGCCTCGCGCTCGATCCGGCGAAACAACGGCTCGCCACCTTCGTCGAAGATCGCCCGCACCGAGTGGCCGGCTCCCAGCTCGATCTCCCGGTCGAGGTCGATGAAGGGCAGAGCGAGGTGCTCGGACAGGAGGCGGCCGACCGTCGTCTTGCCCGAGCCCATGAAGCCGGTCAGAAACACGCGCATGGGGTCCGAAGCGGGGCTCAAGGGGACGGGTGCGGTGGATGCTCGTCCATCCGCTCGGCAGCTTTCGCCCCCTCCTTGC
>CAZIIB010000128.1:0-8256 GCA_964539125.1 uncultured Thermoanaerobaculia bacterium
CATCTCCAGCGCCTACCTCGGCGTCGGGTCGGTGTCCCCGGCGGACCTGGACGGGGACGGGGACCTCGACGCCCTCGCCAGCTTGTACGACGACGACTCGATCGCCTGGTACCGCAACGACACGATCCACCGCAGCGCGGCGTTTCCCGGTCAGTCCCCCATCTCCACGCTGGCTGACTACGCGGTCTCGGTCTCCACCGCGGACATAGACGGTGACGGAGACGTCGATGCGTTGTCCGCCTCCTACATCGACAACAAAGTCGCCTGGTACGAAAACGACGGCAGTGGCTCCGGCTGGACTCTTCACACAGTCTCGGACTCCGCACAGGGCGCTGTTTCGGTACTCGCCGGAGACCTTGACGGTGACGGCGATCTCGACGTGATGTCGTCGTCCTTTTACGACGACAAGATCGCCTGGTACGAAAACGATGGCGCTGGCGGCTCCTGGACGCTCCACACGATCACCACCAACGCCAACCACGCTTTTATCTTCGCGGCGGACATGGATGGTGATGGAGATCTCGACGTCCTTTCCATGGCCACGCTGTTCGATCGGTTCTTCTGGTACGAGAATGACGGGGCCGGTGGCTCGTGGACGCTCCACACCATTTCCACGACCACGACGGGTACGAGAGGAATCTTCGCAGCGGATGTGGATGGCGACGGAGATGTCGACGCCCTCTCCGCGTCCTACCTGGACCCCAAGATCGCCTGGTACGAGAACGATGGCACGGGCACCGCCTGGACTCTCCATACCATCTCCTCCGTGCCCTACTCGGCAGACTCTATCTTCGCGGCTGACCTGGACGGCGATGGAGACGTCGACGCTCTCTCCGGATCCGTCTTCGATGGCGTGGTCAATTGGTACGAGAACGACGGCACCGGCTCCGGCTGGACCCTCCACACGGTGTCCACCACTCTCGCAGGTGCGAAGGATGTCTTCGCCGCCGACTTGGACGGTGATGGCGATCTCGATGGCGTCGTCGCCTCCGTCTTCGACGACAGGATCTCCTGGTTCGAGAACGACGGAGCAGGTGCGACCTGGACTTTCCATACGATCTCGACGATCGCCAACGGCGCTGATGCCGTGGTCGGAGCGGACGTAGACGCTGACGGGGATCTCGATGTCTTGTCCGCTTCTGCATTCGACGACACGATCGCCTGGTACGAGAACCGGGGCGGGCAGCTCGCCCTGGCCACCACCGACGTGGCGCAGAAGGTCGTGAGCAACGGAGAGGTCCAGGACCTGCTCGCGATCCAGGTGACCCACCGTGGACGGTCCGGCGATGGGGATCTCGAGCTCACCTCCCTGGAGCTGAAGCTCACGGACGGCGCCGGAACCCCCCTCACCCCGACCCAGGCGCAAGACCTGATCGCCGAGCTCCGGGTCTACGGCGACGACGGCTCGGGGAGCTTCGAGCCCGGGAGCGACGCCCTGATCGCGACCGTGACGAGCCCCTCGCCCGACGGGAGCGGCGCCCTGAGCATCCCGTTCGACGACGGCGCCCCGGCGGTCCGCGTGGCCTACGGGACCCCGAAGACCTACTTCGTAGTGGTCGAGATGACCT
This sequence comes from uncultured Thermoanaerobaculia bacterium, assembly GCA_964539125.1. Lineage (GTDB taxonomy): Bacteria > Acidobacteriota > Thermoanaerobaculia > Multivoradales > DATKCC01 > CAVUBL01. The sequence continues at coordinate 1,569 of CAZIIB010000128.1, forward strand.
CCGACGCCGAGAGCCAGAGCCCAGGGGCGTTCGCCGTGGAGCACCTCACCGAGTCCTCGAGCACCGCCGAGGACGCGGATCACCTCATCCCCCTGACCCTCGAGTACGCCGCGAACGTCGGCACCGGCACGGTCGATACCGCCCTCACCTCCGAGAGCTGCCAGGCGCCCTACGACCTGGAGCTCGAGAACCGCACCGTCGACGCCTCCCTCGTCTGCCAGGCGGGGACGGTGCTCCGGGCGGGCAACGGCCTCGTGGTGGTGTCTCCCGGGAGCCTCACCCTGCGTGCCGGCGAGCAGGTCCAGCTCTCGAGCGGCTTCTCCGTCCAGGGGGGGTCGTTCAAGGCGCAGATCGATTTCGGCCTGGAGCCCTAGGCCGCCTCGCCATGGCCAAGGACCCCCCCCTGTCACCAGCCCGCGGGCCGGGTCTCGAGGTCACCGGCTCGCGCCACTTCGCCGACTGGCTGGAGAGCGCCGAGACCGGCCTCGCCGTCACCACCTACCACGGCAACCGGCTGTTCTTGCTGGGCCTCAAGTCGCCGGGTCGTCTCTCGGTGTTCCAGCGGGTCTTCGAGCGGGCGATGGGGCTCGCCGCCACGCCGGAGAGGCTCTACCTCGCCACCCGGTTCCAGCTCTGGCAGCTCGACAACGTCTTGCGTCCCGGGGAGACCGAGGGCCCGTACGACCGGATCTTCAAGCCCCACCGGGCCTGGACCACGGGCGACGTCGACGTCCACGACATCGCCGTCGACGGCGAAGGCCGGCCCGTCTTCGTCAACAGCCTCTTCTCGTGCCTGGCGACGGTGGACGACCGGCACAGCTTTCGGCCGCTGTGGAGGCCGCCCTTCCTCAGCAAGCTGGCGCCCGAGGACCGGTGCCACCTGAACGGCTTGGCCCTCGAGGACGGCCGGCCCCGGTTCGTCACCGCCGCCGCCCGCACCGACGTGGCGGCGGGGTGGCGGGACCACCGGCGGGACGGCGGGCTGGTGATGGACGTCGAGAGCGGGGAGACCGTGGCCTCCGGCCTCTCGATGCCCCACTCCCCCCGCCTCCACGAGGGCGCGCTGTGGGTGCTCGACTCCGGCACCGGCGAGCTGGGGGTGATCGATCTCGACGACGGGCATTTCGAGCCGGTCTGCTTCTGCCCCGGCTACCTCCGCGGGCTCGCCTTCCACCGCGGCTTCGCCCTGGTCGGGATGTCCCAGTGCCGGCAGGAGCGCACCTTCTCCGGTCTCGAGCTCGACGACCGGCTGCGGGAGAAGGGCATCGAGGCCCGTTGTGGGGTAGCGGTCGTGGAGCTCGCCACCGGCAGCCTCGCCCACTGGTTGGAGCTCGGCGGGGTCCGTGAGCTCTACGACGTCCAGGTGCTACCCGGCGTGCGCTGCCCCAAGGCGGTGGGCCTCCAGACCAAGGAGATCTGGGGCGTCGTCACCCACGAGGAGGACGGCCGGATGGTCCGCCACACCGGGGTGCCGCGGGAGTGACCAGCCTCCTCCACACGCTCGCCGAGCCCAGCTTGGAGGAGTGGGGCTTCATCTGCCGCCTCGTCACGCGCCACGGCAAGCACGATCGATCTCCCGGCGTGGAGAGCAGCGAGCGGCCCTCCGGGTCCTCCAGGTGCTCGACTCGTCCATGAGATCCTTCGACAGCGAGCATGACTCTGCTTCCCAGCGACCTTCGCTTCGCCCTCCGGCAGCTCCGGCGCGCCCCGGGGTTCGCGATGGCTGCGGTGGCTTGCCTGGCCATCGGCATCGGGGCGGGGACGGCGGTCTTCGGCTTCGCCCGGGCGCTGCTGGCGCCGTCGCCGTTCGAGGCCCGGCCCGAGCGGCTGGTGCGGGCCTTCGTCGACTGGCACAACGGGCTCGAGCTCGGAGCCTTCTCCTACCCGGACTACCGGGACCTGCGGGACCGCAACCGGGTCTTCTCCGGCTTCGCGGTGGAGACGCCGACGCCGCTGCTGCTGGGCTCCGGCGCCGAGGCGGAGCGGCTGTGGGGCTCCATCGCCTCGGGGAACTACTTCCGGGTGCTGGGAGTGAGGATGGCCCTGGGCCGGGGGTTCCTGCCGGAGGAGGACGCGGCCCCGGGCTCCCGGGCCGTGGCGGTGCTGGGCAGCGGCCTCTGGCGGCGGCGCTTCGGGGGCGATCCGGCCATCGTCGGCCGCGCCATCACCCTCAACGGCCACCCGTTCACCGTGGTCTGGGTGGCGCCGGCGGGCTTCACCGGCGCCAACGCCGGGGTCGAGACCGAGGTCTGGGTGCCGATGGCGATGCAGGCGGTCGCGGTCCCCGGGCGGGCGACGTTCGAGGCGCGGGACGTCCACTGGATCGGTTTCGCCATCGGGCGCCTGGCGCCGGGCGTGTCGCTGGCCGCGGCCGAAGCCTCCCTCGACGCCTTGATGGCCACTCTCGCCGAGGAGCACCCCGACACCGACCGCGGCGCCACCATCGCGCTCTACCCGGAGGCACGCGCCAGCCTCCACCCGTACGTTCGTGGCAAGGTAGCGGGCTTCCTGGGCCTGCTCGCCGGCGTCGTGGGGCTGATCCTGCTCCTGGCCTGCGTCAACGTCGCGGGCCTGCTGTTGAGCCGGGGCCTGGCGCGGCGGCACGAGATCGCGGTCCGCCTGGCCCTGGGCGCCGGCCGCGGACGGCTGCTCCGTCAGCTCCTCACCGAGAGCCTGGTCCTCGCCCTCGGCGCCGGCGTGGCGGGGCTGGCGCTGAGCGTCGGTCTCGCCCGCTTCCTGAGCGGCCTCGACCTGCCTCGCCACCTCCCGCTGGGCCTCCACGTGGGCGTCGATGGCCGTCTCTTCGCGTTCGCTCTCGTCACGGCGGTCGCCACCGTCCTGCTCTTCGGGCTGGCGCCGGCCCTGGCGGCGACCCGGCCGGGGCCTGGGTCGCTACTCGATCGGAGCGGAGGCGGGGGGCGGACCTGGCGACGCCCCGGCGGCTGGCTGCGCCCGGGACTGGTGGTCGGCCAGGTCGGCCTCTCCCTGGTCCTCCTCCTGACCGCCGGCCTGGCCCTCGAGAGCCTCGCCAACGCCCGGCGGATCGACCTCGGCTTCGAGCCCCGGGGACAGCTCCTGGCGGCCCTGGACCTGGGTCTCCAGGGCTACGACCCGACGAGGGGGAAGCGGTTCTTCCACCGTCTCCGGGAGCGGGTGGAGACCCTGCCCGGGGTGGAGGCGGCGGGCTACGCGCGCCTCGTGCCCCTGTCGCTGCGCACCTTCCAGACGCCGGTCGAGCCCGAAGGCTGGCTCGCCACCTCCGACGCCGTCCCCCCGAGCGTCGACTACAACTTCGTCGGCCCCGGCTACTTCGCGGCCATGGGCGTGCCGCGGCTGGCCGGTCGAGGCTTCACCGACGACGACGGCGACCTGGCGCGGCCGCCGGTGGTGGTCAACCGGACGTTCGCGCGCCGGTTCTGGGGCGGCGATCCGCGGACTGCCCTGGGCAAGGCGGTGAGGGTGTTCGGAGTCGTGACGAGGATCGCCGGGGTGGTGGGCGACGGCAAATACTTCACCCTCGGAGAGGAGCCCCGGCCCTACCTCTACCTTCCCCTGCCTCGCTTCTACCGCGCGGACCGCACACTGCACATCCGCACCGCCGGCGACCCGGCGGCGCTGGCTCCGGCGGTGCGCCGGGCGGTGGCGGCGCTGGACCCCGACGTGGCCCTCTACGACTTGGCGCCGATGAGCGACCACCTGCGCCTCGCCCTCCTGCCGGCGCGGCTGGCGGCCACCGTGGTCACCGCCTTCGCCGTCGTCGCCCTGCTCCTGGCCGCCGTGGGGCTTTACGGGGTGATCGCATTCTGGGTCGGTCAGCGGCGGCGGGAGATGGCCGTCCGCCTCGCCCTGGGGGCGACCCCCGGGGAGGTGCTCGGCCTGGTGGTGCGCCAGGGGATGGCGCTGGCGGGGGTCGGGCTGGTGCTCGGGGCGGGCGGGGCGGTGGCGGTCCTCCACCTCGCCGCCCGCCTGCTCTACGGCGTGAGCGCCGCCGATCCCGGGATCTGGGTCGGCGCCCCGGCGCTGCTCGCCGCCGTCGCCCTCGCCGCCTCGCTGCTGCCCGCGCGCCGCGCCGTCGGCGTCGATCCGGCTGCGGCGCTCCGGGCGGAGTAGGCGCCAGGTGAAGCCTCCGCAGTTCCCGGTGACGGGCGCCGGCCCCTCGGCTCGCAGCGTTGAGGTAGAATCGCAAGCGACGCGAAGAGGAGAGGCGGTGGCGTCCGCACGCCGGAACCGCACCCGTGGAGGCGACGAGCGCGGGAGGGCTCGGAGCGTGCCGGACCGATGCCAAGCGGGAGGAGCGGGTTACGACCGACGAGCCGAAGGAAACGGGGGCCGACGCGCAGAGCGCTCGGGCGCGGGTCCTGGACACCGACACCTGGCCCGCGTCCGACCTCTCCCGCGGCGCGCCCGCGGTCCGGGTCCCCGCGCTGACCCTCCTCTGGCACGCGGATCTCGAGCGGGTGGGTGAGCGCGCGTGGCTTCCCGAGCTCGAGGAGGGCCGCGGCGCCACGGTCTCGCGCCTCGAACCGAGCTTCGGGCCTCCCGCCGGCCGGGGCGAGCCGCGTCCCCTGGCCGATCCCGGGGTCAGCCGGCAGCCGCTCCACCTGGAGCCCTCGCCTGACGGCGTGGTGATCTCCTCGCCTCCTGACTTGCCCCCGGTGGAGATCGACGGAGAGCGCTTGCACGCAGACCGCGTGCTCTCGCATCCGGAGCTCGATCGAGGCGTGGTCCTCCTGATCGCCGGCCGGATCGCTCTGCTCCTCCAGCGGAGAACGCCCGAAGCCTCGCGTCCACCGGCCTTCGGCCTGATCGGAGAGAGCGCTCGGATGCTGGAGCTGCGCCGACAGATCGAGGGCGTTGCGGACCTGGAGTCGCCGGTGCTCCTCCGAGGGGCCTCGGGCACCGGCAAGGAGCTGGTGGCGCGGGCCATCCAGAGCCACGGAAGGCGTCGCGACCGGCCGTTTCTGGCCATCAACGTGGCCGCGGTCCCGCCCACTCTCGCCGCCTCGGAGCTCTTCGGTGCGGCGCGGGGAGCGTTCAGTGGGGCCGACCGGCCGCGGGCCGGCTACTTTCAGGAGGCCGACGGCGGCACGCTGTTCCTGGATGAGATCGGTGAGACGCCCCGCGACGTCCAGGCCCTCCTCCTGCGGGCGCTCGAGAACGGGGAGATCCAGCCCGTAGGCGCGGCCAGGCCGCGGAGGGTCGACGTGCGAGTGATCGCCGCCACCGACGCCGATCTCGAGGCCGCGGCCCGAGACGGCCGCTTCAGCGCGCCGCTGCTCGAGCGCCTGAGGAGCCTGGAGATCCAACTCCCAGCCCTGCGGGAGAGCGTCGAAGACATCGGGCGCCTGTTCCTCCATTTCCTCCGCGAGGAGCTGGGACAGGTAGGAGAAGAGCACCGGCTGGAGCCCCGGGGACCGTGGGTGCGCCCCTTCGTCTCGGCCCGGCTGGTGGCGCGGCTGGCACGACACCCGTGGCCGGGCAACGTCCGGGAGCTGCGCAACGAGGTGCGCCGGCTCGTGGTCGCGAGCCGGGGGCGGGAACGTCTCTCGACCGGCGCCTGGCTCTCGGCCCCCACAGGAAAGGCGGCGGTCGAGGGCCGGCCCGAGAAACCTCCCGCGACTCCCGAGCCGCCGCCCAGGAGCTCCCGGCGCCGGCGCCGCCACTACCGGGATCCTTCGAGCGTCGGCGAGGAGGAGATGGTGGAAACGCTGCTCGCCTGCGACTGGAACGTCAAGGCCGCCGCCGAGGCTCTGGGCATCTCCAGGGCCTCGCTCTACACGTTGATCGACGGGAGTCCGAGCCTGCGCAAGGCCGGGGAGCTCGAGAGCGAAGAGATCGTCGCTGCCCTCGAGAGTCACGCTCACGACCTCCAGGCCGCGGCGCGGGCACTCCGCGTCTCGACCCACGGACTCAAGCGCCGGATTACGGATCTCGATCTGCCACGAGAAAGGAAGGGATGACTTGACGAGAACACTCAGCCTGGACATCGGCTTCGATCGAGACGCCCTCGAGAGCCCCGCCAACTACCGGTGTCCCTTGCTCCAGGTCGGGTTCACCGTGGTGGACGAGGACGGCAACCCCATCGCGCTGGCGAGGCGGTTGAAACCGGACGACCGGGTGCTGGTCACGTTCTACGACCTGACCGGGGGTCCGACCGTGGAGGTCTCGCATCTGAGCTTCGAGCTCAAGACCCGGAAGGCGAGGGTCCAGGAGCTCGACACTCCGTTCGTGTCACTGGGGAACGACCCGGGACCTCCGGCGAAGGGATACATCACCTATCCAAGCCACGTCATCTACCCGACGCTGGCGGGTTCCTCGCGCAGCACGGTCTTCGAGGCCAAGGGCCCGGCCTGGCGCGCGTATCCTCCCGTCCAGCCAGCGCGGAGGTATCCCACGAATCAACTCGTGAGCGAGGGGAAGCCCCCGCGGCGCCGGTTCCAGGTGGCAAGACTCGGGCAGAGTCCTCCCCGGTCCCATTACTACACGACCTGCCTCCTGAGGGTGGGATGGAGGTCGGCCCATGGCCAGCGGCGGAGGACGTTTCGCGTCGATCCGGAGATGATCATCGACAACAACGGCAAGGGCTCCGGGGGTCCGCCGAAACGGTGAGCCGGCTCTGCGCGAGACTCCTCCAGCCCGGGTCGTCGTGCACGCGGAGGCTCCCAACGAAGCTCCGCTTCAAACCGAC
>CAZIIB010000129.1:0-8222 GCA_964539125.1 uncultured Thermoanaerobaculia bacterium
CGTGACCACCACCAGGGCGGCGGCGGAGACCGCGGCCGAGAGCACGTGGAACCGGCTCGCCGCCTCCCAGGTCAGGGGCGGTGCGATGGCCACGAAGGCGGCGCCATGAAAGCCGGCGCTCCGTATCCGCCCGCGCGCCGCCGCCCGGTCGGCGAAGACCAGCCAGACCAGGGCGTAGAGGAGGCCGAGGACGATTCCCAGCACCACCGGCACCGCCCCGCTCTCGGTGAGCGCCCGGAACAGGAAGGCACCTCCCAAGACGATCAAGGTGCGGCCGAGCAGCGCCAACGGCCCGCCCCCTTCCGCGGCGGGGTGTTCGGTCTCCTGGGATCGCACGGCGCGCGCGATCTGGGGCCATACCGGCTCCTCCGGCTGCTCCTTGGCCGCGACGCCCCGGACTTCCAGGGCGGCGAGGCGCTCGTCGAGCCTCCGGAGCGCACGGCTCAACTCCTCCACCTGCGACTCGAGGCGCGTGACGCGCTCGTCCATTGAACCTCCTGAGTACCTCGGTGCAGGCATACGCTCACATTCGGGCACCGGTGCATCCACCCCAGCGGCGTTGCGCTCCCTGCGACAGACCTTCGAGCATGCCTCGGTCGCGCGCCTTGCCGGGGCGGCGCCCCCGCGCCCTCGGTGCGTGACCGTGTTTCTACACCGAGGTACGTAGCGTGCCCTCATTGTTCCGGCTCGGGAGCCGCCCGGGACCACCCGACGGGGTGGGCGAAATCACGCCTCCCGGGTGGTTACAGGCCTCCGGAGCCATGCAATGCTGCCGTTCGAAGGGGCGCCCGACGAGGACGTTCCGCTCCGAACGGACGATCGACGCAGGATCGGCGACGTCCGATTGTGACCCGAAAAGGAACCTACACAATGAAGAAGCTTGCTTCGCTGATCGTAGGCCTGGCGGCGATCGCGCTGCTCGCCCTGCTCTTCTCGCTGCCCCTGATCGCGGTACCCGTCGCGGCGCCCGGCGACCAGGGCCCCACCTGTTCGACCTTCGCGCAGAAGTAGAGCCGCTCGTCGATCGAACGTTCGATCGATAAGATGACGTGACCGGCGGATCGAGACTCCCGCGGCGGCCCCGCGCCAGAGGGAGCTCATGACCGCGAAGACCGGTCCCTGGGAGGCGTGTGAGATGACAACGGAACGGAGACCCCGGCGCCGCACTTCGAGTCTCCCGCTCGGCGCGGCCCTCGCTCTGCTGGTGCTCGCCGCGCCGGCGGTCCGCGCGGCGGTCGACTGCGCCGACTGCCACGACGAGGGGCCGGCCGCCGCCTCGGTCCACGCCGACCTCGCCTGCTCCGACTGCCACTCGGACATCGAGGACTACCCCCATCCGGAGAAGCGCCTCGCCGGCGACGCCATCTGCGCCCAATGCCACGACGTCGAGCCGACTCTCGACGAGAGCGTTCACGGCGGCGTGCTCGGCTGTCAGGACTGCCACGGGGCGGGCCACGACATCCTCCCTCTCGACGACCTCGACTCGGCGATGTCGCCGGTCAAGCAGGTCGCGATCTGCGGCGACTGCCACGAGACCGACGAGGGGCTGATCGACGGCTACCTGGAGAGCGTCCACGGCCGCGCCCTGCTGCGCTCCGGTCTGGTGACCGCCGCGCCCTCGTGCAGCGACTGCCACGGCTCCCACGACATCAAGCCGGTCGACGACCCGCAGTCGCGCGTCTCCCACCGCCACATCCCGGAGACCTGCGGCCAGTGCCACTCGGGGATCCTCTCCGAGTGGAAAGGCAGCGCCCACGGCAAGATCTGGAAGGCGGGCGGCGAGCAGGGCCCGGTGTGCATGACGTGCCATTCGTCGCACAAGATCGAGCGCCCCGAGGGTCGGGACGCCCGCCTCAAGACTCCCGAGACCTGCGGCCACTGCCATGAGGACCGGTTCCAGAGCTACCGGGACAGCTTCCACGGCGAAGTGACCGACCTGGGGTTCGTCACCGCCGCCATCTGCTCCGATTGCCACACGCCCCACGACAACCTGCCGGCGTCCGACCCGGACTCGAGCATCAATCCGGCGCACCTCGCCGCCACCTGCGGCCAATGCCACGGGGCGGTTTCGGCGAAGTTCCTCTCCTTCGACCCCCACTCCGATCCCGAGAGGCCGGGCGGCAATCGCACCCTTCACATGGTGTGGCTGGCCATGACCATCCTGCTGATCTCGGTGTTCAGCTTCTTCGGCCTCCACGACCTGCTCTGGCTACAGCGCTCGGCGGTCGCCCTCGCCCGGGGCGAGCTGGAGGCCGAACGCTCGAAGGAGGGTCCCTGGGTGCGTCGCTTCACCCCCGGCCAGCGGCGAGTCCACGCGATCGTGATCATCACCTTCCTGACCCTCGCCGCCACCGGCCTGCCCCTGAAGTTCCACTACCTCGAGTGGGCCCACGCCCTCGTCTCGTATCCGGGCGGCGTGGCGCTGTCCCGCCTGCTCCACCGGCTGGCGGCCATCCTGACCTTCGGCTACTTCCTCGCCCACGTCCTCATGGTGGCCAAGCGCGGAGTGGTCGACAAGGAGGCGGGGCTGCTGTGGGGCTGGAAGTCGATGGTCCCCCGGCCGAAGGACCTGAGCGACCTGTGGCGCAACTTGAAGTACTTCTTTTACGCCGGGCCGCGGCCTCGCTTCGACCGCTGGACCTACTGGGAGAAGTTCGACTACTTCGCGGTCTTCTGGGGCGTGGCGGTCATCGGGGCCTCCGGGTTGATGCTCTGGTTCCCCCGGTTCTTCTCCCAGGTGCTGCCGGGCTGGCTCCTCAACGCGGCGTTCATCATCCACAGCGACGAGGCTCTCCTGGCGGTGGGCTTCATCTTCGTCTTCCACTTCTTCCACACCCACCTGCGACCCGAGAGCTTTCCCCTCGACCCGGTGATCTTCGTCGGCGCGATCCCCCTGGAGCGGTTCAAGGAGGAGCGCCCGGAGGAGTACCGACGGATGGTCGAGCGCGGCGAGCTCGAGGCGAGGCTGGTGCCGGCTCCCTCTCCGGAGCTGCTCCGCATGGTCCGATTCTGGGGCTTCCTGGCCGTGGCGATCGGCCTCGCCCTGGTCGTGGGTATCCTGTGGGGGTTCGTCCACTGATCCGCATGCCGTCACCTGTCTGATTGGAGGAGGCACCATGAGCGACGAGGCGCCCGCCGAGGAACGCTGGAACCGAGAGCTGTTCGGCCGGCTGTTCAACTACGCCAACAACCCGACGACACTCGTCGGCATCGTCCTGACCACGGTCTCGGCGATCTCGATCATCATCTTCATCATCGGCGAGATGGCCGGGGGGTTCCGCAACCCCTACACCAACATCTTCGCGTACATGGTGCTGCCGGCCGTCTTCGTGGTCGGCCTGCTCATCATTCCGGTGGGCATGCTGCGCCGTCGCAAGCGCCTGGTGCTCGAAGGCGTCCCCTTGAAGGAGCGCGTGCGCTATCCGCGCCTCGACTTCAACGACCCGCAGCTCCGCCGGGTGGCGAGCATTATCCTGCTGCTCACCGGGGTCAACGGCGTCATCTTCGGCGCCAGCTCCTACCTCGCGGTCGAGCACATGGAGACGGTGCAGTTCTGCGGCCAGACCTGCCACCTCATGCAGCCCGAGTACACGGCCTACCAGCAATCGCCCCACTCCCGCGTCGCCTGCGTCCAGTGCCACATCGGCCCGGGCGCCTCCTGGTTCGTGCGCTCGAAGCTCGACGGCATCCGGCAGGTGTGGAAGACGGCCCTCAACACGTACCACCGGCCGATCGAGACACCGATCCACAACCTGCGCCCGGCGCGCGAGACCTGCGAGCAGTGCCACTGGCCGGCCAAGCACCACGGCGACAAGATCAAGGTCTTCGCCCGCTTCGCCACCGACGAGGCCAATACGCCGAGCTACACCGCCATGATCATCAAGACCGGCGGCGGCCGCCTCGACCTGGGCCAGCACGGCGGCATCCACTGGTGGCACATCTACTCGGACAACAAGATCCGCTACGTCTCGAAGAACGACAAGCGCGAGGACATGATCTGGGTCGAGCTCACCACCCCGGACGGCGAAGAGCGGGTCTACACGCGCGACGGCGACGAGCTGCCCCCGCCGGACGAGATCCAGCGCCGGGCCCGGGTGATGGACTGCATCGACTGTCACGACCGTCCCACCCATCTGTTCAAGGAGCCGTCGCAGGCCCTGGACGAAGAGCTCGAGGCGCGTCCCGAGCTGGTGGCCTTGCCCTTCTACAAGAAGCAGGCCCTGGAGGCGGTCCAGGGGGACTACCCCACTCACGAGGCGGGCATGGAGGCGGTCAAGGAAGCGGTGCTCCGCTTTTATCGCACCACCTACCCGCAGATCTGGACGGAGCACCAGAGCGCCGTCGAGACCGGCGCGGAGGTGGCTTCGGACGTCTACGGCAAGAACGTGTTCCCGGAGATGAAGACCAACTGGGAGACCCATCCCCAGGACATCGGACATGAGCGGTCCCCGGGATGCTGGCGCTGTCACGACGACGAGCACTCCACCGCCGACGGCAAGCACACGATTGCCATGGACTGCGATCTCTGCCACGTCTTCCTGGTCGAGGACAGCCCCACTCCGCCGTCCGAGGAGCAGCTCCTGGTCGGTGCCGGAGGAGGTGGCTGATCGCCGGTGGGCTTCGACCCACCCTTTGGGGTAGGCCGAAGCCACGCGACGGCGTGGCGCATCTCCCGCCCAGGAGCCTTAGATTTTCCACCCGAATAGGTCTCAATCGCGATCGCTTTGGTCGCTAAGCTCTACAGCGATCGAGGCGACGGAGCGACGGGGCGAGAGAGTGCAGGCGATGTAACGGTATTATGAGGAACGCTGACAGACTCGGAGCGAGAGCACGAGTTCGAAGTCGAATTCGGTCCTAGAGTTTCCCGCGGCGCTCGACGCCGCGACCCACAACCAACGAGGTCGACGATGCGAAGAAAACTCCCAAGGCTCCCCATGATGATCGGCGGAGCTCTCCTGCTGCTGCTCGTGACCGCCGGCTCGGCAGTCTCCGCGCAGGGCGACGAGCCCCCCGACTCCTCGGTGTGTGCCGCCTGTCATGAAGACCGGGTCACCGCCTTCCAGGCCAACAACCCGCACTCCGTTCTCGAGTCCGCGAAGTGGAACAAGGCCGGAGTCGCAGGCGCGAGCTGCGTCTCGTGCCACGCCGGCGCCGCCAAGCACGTCGAAGAAGGCGGCGGCCCGGGCAACATCATGGCCTTCGGCTCCGGCGTCTCGGCGGCCGACATCGACAAGGCCTGCCTGACCTGCCACACCAAGACCCATCCCCGGTTCGCCTCGAGCCCTCACGCCAAGGCCGGGGTCGCCTGCACGTCGTGCCACCAGATCCACCAGAGCGGCACGACGGCGGTGGACCTGCTCAAGGCGGGGCCGACGACGGCTGCGGACCCGGCGGACAAGCTGGGACCGAAGTCGGCGGTGTGCGCCAACTGCCACGGCGACGTGTTCACCCAGTTCGAGTACAACGAGCACCATCGCCTGCGCGAGGGGATTCTGGACTGCACCTCGTGCCACAACCCGCACGAGCAGAGTACCCGGGCCCGCCTCGGCGGCTTCAAGCAGCAGGCCTGCTTCAAGTGCCACGCCGACAAGAGCGGCCCCTTCATCTACGAGCACGGCTCGGTGCGGGTCGAGGGCTGCACCGCCTGCCACGATCCCATGGGCTCGCCGAACCGGCACCTGCTGAAGTTCCAGCGTGTGGCGGAGCTCTGCTTCAGCTGCCACACCACGCCACCCAGCTTCCACTCCCGGTTCACCCTGGACACGCAGTGCACGGAGTGCCACTCGTCGATCCACGGGTCGAACTTCTCCCCCTTCTTCCTGAAGTAAGCGAGGCCCACCATGAAACGAATCGCACGCGGCACGACGATCGCGCTCGTTCCGGTCCTCGTACTCTGCTTGACCCTGGTTCTGGGCCTGGTCCTCTCCCCGGCCGCCCGCGCCCAGGAAGACGAGGGAACGAGCACTACCGGCCGGTTCGTCCTCGGCTACCGCAACGTGGACATCAGCGGCACCGAGAACAAGTACAAGGAGGACTACAACCTCTACGACGGTCCCCGGCTGATGGACCTGGACTTCAACCTGACGCCCGACGGCACGCTCAAGGACATGGTCGACCGGATCCAGCTCACGGTGAGCGACTTCGGAGACGACCCGTTCCAGAGCCTGCACCTGGCGGTGGACAAGTACGGCTCCTACAGCTTCCAGTTCAACCACTGGAAGTCGACCTACTTTTACAACGACACCATCCTGCCCGAAGCCCTCGCCGACGAGCGGACGGTCACCGGCGGTGACTTCCACACCTTCGACTTCGACCGGGTGCGCAACGAGGCCAAGCTCAAGCTGAACCTCTCTCCCCGCGCGGAGCTCAACTTCGGCTTCAACGAGTACACGAAGACCGGCCGATCGACCACGACCCTCGATCTGCAGCGCCTGGAGATCGAGCTCGACAAGCCGATCGACGAGACCGAGTGGGACTACAACGCCGGCTTCCAGTACTCCTGGGACAAGGTCACGTTGGTCCTCGACGAGCAGTACGGCCAGTACAAGAACGCCATCGAGCTGTTCCTGCCGGGTCAGGCCACCGGCGGGCTCACCGAGCTGAACTACTACTTCCTCGACCAGCCGTACGACTACACCACCTGGAGCCACACGGCGCGAGTGGTGGCCAAGCCGACGGACAACTTCACGGTTCGCGCTTCGGGCACGCTCCAGACGCTGTCGATGGACGTCTCGGCGAACGAGCGCTCCGGGGGCACCACCTTCCAGGGTGCGCCCCTCGATCAGAACGACACGGGCAACGGGTCGATCAGCCGGGACAACGACCTGTTCGATCTCGACCTCGACTACGTGATCAACGATCGCTTCGCCGTGGTCGGTGGCTACTACTACCGCAAGCTGAGCCAGGACGGCTCGTTCCTCTTCGCCGGCGTCAGGAACTTCGGCAAGTACGACATCGAGACCAACGGGGGCGAAGGCGGGCTGCAGGTGACCCTGTCGCCGGCCCTGACCCTGACCGGCGGCGTGCGCTACGAGACCCGCGACGTGAAGCTGCGGGACACGGAGAACGGCGGACCGCTCGACACCTTCGCCGACGTGGGCACCGACCACCAGGGCTACTTCGCCAACCTCGGCTGGCGGCCCTCGAAGCTCTACCGCGTGACCGTGGACTACGAGGACAGCACCTTCAACGACCCGTTCACCCTCGCCTCGCCCACCGACCGGTCGCGCCTGCGCGCCACCGGCAAGGTGAACCTGGACAACGGCTTCTGGGCCAACGGCACCTACAGCCGGACCGACTACAAGAACAGCGACTCGGGCTGGGACGCCCTGACCGAGCAGTACCTGGGCCGGATCGGCTACCGCATCAAGCAGGTGAACGCGTCGGTCGGCTACAGCCGGGTGAAGTTCGACCGGAACATCGACCAGACGGTCTTCTTCGGGTCCAACTCGCAGCTCTTCCTGATCGGCTACGGCGCCGACTCGGACTTCTACGACGGCCTGGTGCGCTGGCAGGCGACCCCGGCGCTGTCGCTCGGCGGCCAGTACGCCGTCTACAGCAACAGCGGGAGCTTCGCCCTCGACCGGGACGACTACAAGGCCTTCGGCGAGTACAAGTTCACCCAGGGCTACCTGGTGCGCGTCGCCTATCGCCACATCAAGTACAACGAAAAGGCCTTCAACTTCGACGATTACAACGCCAACATCTACGACTTCGGGGTCGGCTACACCTGGTGATCCATCCACACCTCCCCGGGCTCCCGCTCGAGCCCGGGGAGTGAACCGATCCCGTCGGCTCCCAGGCCGGGCGGCGTTGACGCCGCCCGGCCTCTTTTTTCCGCCCCCGTCCTTGACACTCCCGGGAGCCGGGCGCGACAATCGCCCCGGCATGGACTCCGGCCTCACCACCCTGACCTTGACGGTCAACGACGAAGATCGCCCGGTGGTCTTCCCCACCCACCACACGCTCCTCGAGGTGCTGCGCGAGGAGTGTGGCCTGACCGGCACGAAGCACGGCTGCGAGCTCGGCGAGTGCGGCACCTGCACGGTGCTGGTCGACGGCCGGCCGGTGCTCTCTTGCCTGGTCCTGGCCGCCGAGATGGAAGGGCATGAGATCGAGACCGTCGAGGGGCTCCAGCGGAACAACCGCCTCCACCCCCTCCAGACGGCCTTCGCCGACCTGGGCGCCGCCCAGTGCGGCTACTGCACGCCGGGCATCCTGAT
>CAZIIB010000130.1:0-8218 GCA_964539125.1 uncultured Thermoanaerobaculia bacterium
CTCCGTCCAAGGCGGTCTGGAGGCTCTCCCGATCGAGCACGTCGCCTCGCACGACTTCGGTCGAGGCGGCCACCCGGGGCGCGAGGAAGTCGGGCCGTCGTGCCAGACAGCGCACGCGGTACCCTCGCTGCTCGAGCACCTGCAGCAGGCGCCCACCGATGTAGCCCGTCGCACCGGTCAGGAGGATCAGGGGCTGCTCGGCCGGGTCGTTTGTCATCGGAGCCGGTCCAGTGGGCGGCGTGCGCGTTCCAGGGATCGGTCTTCGAGGAAGCGGGGACGCGCGGCTCGCCCGATCTTATCGGTCGCCACCTCCCCGGCACCTCCCCTGGAGTCGGCCCTGCCACCTCGGACTCCAGGGAGGTCTGAAAAGTGGGTGGCACCTCCCCGCGTCGATTGCAGTCAGGGCCCCGAGCAGGCGCGCTCGATTCTCGGGGGATGGCTCGAAGAGCACGTCGAGGTCGAACGTCGTCAGCGGCGCTCCGTCCAGCACCGCTGCCGTCGCTCCGACGATCAGGAACTCGACCTCGTGGCCGAGAAGCACCTCGAGCAGCTCACGGAACTTCTGGCCAGCGGCCACCACGCAGCTCCAGCAGGTCGTTGACGGCGCGTTCGAGCGCCTCGAGCCGCTCCTCGGGCGTGCGGGCGAGCTGCTCGCGCACGAGCGCGAGGTCGACGCCCTCCGGGGAGACCGTATGACGTTCCAGCCAGGCGGGCCAGTCGGCGTCCCCCGGCGCTGGCGCGCCGTCTGCGGGTCGTTTCACGGCCTCTCGCTTCACGCGCTCATCGTGCCGTGACCGGCTCGGAGCCAACCGGTCAATCCGCTTGCGGAAACGCCCCGGTGGCCAGCTCGAGGGCGTAGTCGCGCACCTCCGTCGGCCATGCCGTGGTCTCCCGCTCGAGCTTCAGGCGATCGCCCGCGAACAGCGCCCGGGTCGCCTCCTCGAAGCCCGGAAGATCGCCCGCCATCGCCGACATGAATCGGTAGGCCACCTCGCGTGCCTCTCGCACCCGGTCGGCCCGGGCGTTCTCCTTGCGCGCCTTCTCCACGAGCTTGCGGAGAGTCACCGAGGCGCCGCCGGGCTGCGACCCCAGCCACTCCCAGTGCCGCGGCAGGAGGGTCACCTCCCGCCCCACGACCCCCAGCTTCGGACGGCCGCGGCCGCGGGGCTTCGGAGTGGGCGGCGCCTCGGCTTCCGCGGCATAGCGCGCGGCCACCTCTTCGGCGGTTCCGACCAGGTACAGATCCACCACGCGGCCCGTGGCGTCGTCGAACACCAGGACGTCGTGGGGCCGCTGTCCCTCGGTCGCCTGCTTGACCACCAGCGCCACCTCGGCGAGCGACCCGGACGCGATGCGTCGGTCGCCGTCGAACGCGGTAAAGGAGCTCGTCTCCATGGCGGCCGGAGTTTTACCCGGGCAATATTTAGATGTCAAGGTAAGAGGAGCTTGATGCAGTGATGCGCCATGGTATGCTTGCGCATCATGCGGACGACGATCTCGATCGACGATGCCGTGCTCGACGACCTCAAACAGCAGGCCGCGCGCCGTGGCACGACGGTGAGCCGCCTGATCGAGGACTCGGTACGGCGCACGCTCGCGGGCTCTCCCGTGGGTCTCCCCGAGAGTGGGGCCTTCGAGCTCGTGACGTACGGGAAGGGGGGCCGGTTCACCCGCCTCGACGTGGACCGCACCTCGCGTCTTCTCGAGATGGACGACCTGGACCGCTACGGCTCGCTGGGGTCCTGACGGATGGAGCTCCCCGACATCAACGTGCTGATCTACGCCCATCGGGAGGACGCCCCGGAGCACGACCGCTACGCCGCCTGGCTTCAGAGCCTGGCGGCCGGTCCGGAGCCCTTCGCCTTGTCGTCGTTCACGCTCGGTGGGTTTGTGCGGATCGTCACGCACCGCAGGATCTTCGACCCGCCGACGCCCCTCGACGTCGCCCTCTCCTTCTGCGAGGGCCTGCTCGAGAGGCCGAGCGCCGTCGTGCTCCAGCCGTCACGCCGCCACTGGTCGATCCTCGCCGATCTCCTCCGGAAGACCGACATCCGGGGCGCCGGCGTGAGCGACGCCCATCTGGCGGCTCTGGCCCTCGAGCACGGCTGCGAGCTGGCCACCACCGACGGCGACTTCGCTCGTTTCCCCGGCCTGCGCTGGCATCATCCGCTGGCCGCTCGGTGAGGCATCACAGAGGCCCGGTGGAGCCCAGCCGTCTGAAAAGTGGGTGGCACCTTTCCGCGCTTTCTGGAGGCGGCGCGTCAGCTTCTCGATCGAGAGTAGCGAAGAAGGGCAGACCTGCGCCCCGTCCGTGGACAAGGGCCTGGCAAGTCTCCGGGGAGGTCCCGCCGCCGCGAGAAACGACGGGGCGATCTGAAAGGTGAGTGGCACCTTTCCGACCTTTCCGCCTTTCCTGAGGACGGCGAGCCTCGGGCAATCAGAGCGGTAGCGGCGTGCCGAGCCCGCTCTCGCGGGCGACGACGAGGGGCGCCACGGCCATGTCGTCGAGGGCGAGGCCGAGGTTGATGGCGATGGTGCGCTCCTCGGGCGACTCGCGTCCGGGCGCCTTGCCGGCGGCGATCTCGCCGAGGTCGGCGTAGGGCTCGGGGGTGTCGCGGAAGTAGCCTTGCGTCCGGTAGTAGGTCATCTGGGCGCGGTCGTCGGTGGCGAGCTTGTCGGCCTCGGCGAGCGCGGCGCCGGTCCAGTAGGAGTCGAAGTCGACCGGCGAGGCGAAGGCTCCGGGCGCGAGCCACCCCGCGTCGATGGTCGGCGACGGGTGCTCGAGGATTGGACCGCTGGTGACCACGAGATCGAGGCCGCGCACGGCCTGCTCCGGCGCGTCGACGACCTCGACCTCGATGCCGACCCTCTCACTCATGTCGACCGCGAAACGCGCTGCAACGTCGGGGCGGACATCGAACGCCACCGCGCGCTCGAGAGCGAGCTCACAGGCCAGAGCCTCGAGATTCGTCCTGCCCTGGGTGCCGCACGCGAGGATTCCGACCGTCGCGCTCTCCGGCCGCGCCAGGTAGCGCGCGGCGAGCGCCGTCGCCGCGCCGGTGCGCATCGCGGTGATCCACGTCGCGTCGAGCACCGCGGTGGGAAAGCCGGTCTCGGGATCGTTCAGGATGATCAGTCCGGAGATGTAGGGAAGCCCCTTCGCCGGGTTCTCCGGGAAGCCTCCGACCCACTTGATCCCCGCCGAGGCGAGCGACGGAATCCACGCCGGCATGGCATGGAGAAACGAATCGGGCCGCGGATGAATCCCCGGCTTGGGCGGCATCTCGATCCGTCCCTCGCCCTTCTCGCGGAAGGCGACCGCGAGCGCATCGATGACCTCGCGCATCGTCACGCCGGCCGCTTCGACGTCGGCGCGGGAGAGGTAGAGGATCTCCTCGGTCATCGAGTGGATCCGCTCCGGCTTTCCGGCCGACAAGATGCCTCTCCTAGGGCAGGAACGCCATCCGATCCTGACGGTTGCAGGGCCGGCCGGCCGGGCCCACGGCGGGCAGCACGTACTCGCGGACGACTCCGGTCGCGATCTGCTCCGCCCTGATGACAACCCGGGAAGGCGTGAAGCGCACGGCCTGGAGCCACAGGTAGCCGTTGGGCCGCGGACCGATGAGCCGGAGCTCGAGCTCGGTCCGGCCAGGCAGCGCGCCGCTCACGCAGAGCGTCTCGGGGAGGCAGGCGGTCTCCTTCTCGCCGGCGATCGCGTTGTCACCGCCTTCGATCGTCACCCGGAAACGGAATCCGGGGAAGGCCGCGGTCGTGAGGTCGGGGCCGAGCTGCACCGCGCAGGTGCCCGAGCGACAGAACCGGACGTCGTCGTAGAGGACGTCCAACATGCCGGTCGTCACGTCCTTCCGGACCCACAGGTTGACCTCCGCGCTCTTCGCGCCCACGGGCGCGGTCTGGTTGCGAGTCTGGACCTGCGACCAGCGGTCGCCATCGTCGGATGGGACGAGGTTGGCGCCGGTGCTCCCCATGTCGCTCCCGGTGCATCCGGGCTCCGAGTACCACCTGACGTATGCGCTGGCCACGCCCTGCGGCTGTCCGGGTTGAATCCGGATCCAGGCTGCGAGATCGTAGTGAGCCCGGGGGACGACGGGTACGCATTGCCGGGCGCCGTCCCCACGGCTAACGCCAAAGGAGGTGGCCAGGGCCACCTCCAGCGCGCCGGAGGCCGGGTCGTCTCCCACGTCCTCGGCCTGCCGCGAGATCGTGAGCCCGGGCCCGATGGTCTGGAACCAGCCCCCGGTGTTGGCCTGGAAGCCTGGGTTGGTCAGGAGGTTCTGGGCGCTCGCCGGGGGGAGGAAGACAAGCACTCCCACGGCCAACCCCAGCGCGACTGCAACGTCTGTTCGACGGGTCATCGGCGTGACCTCCGGCTTGGCCAAGGAGCGTCGACCAAGCCTCTGCGCTCGAATATAGCACCGGCATCCGAGAGCTCAAGCCTGCGGTCTGAAAGGTGGGTGGCACCTTCCCCGCCGCACTTACCGCGCCTCTTCCAGTAGTTGTGAAATGTATGCTATGGTACGGAAGAGACAGAAAATCCAAGCTTCCCTACGACGGAGGTGGCGGAATGAAGACCCTGCGAAGGACACTCCTCCCCGGTCTCGCCGTGCTCGTGCTCAGCCTGATCGCAGCTCAGGCGCCGGCGCGCGCCGCGAGTCGAGCATCCACTCCCGAGGCTCACGGTGACCAGGCCGTGCTGTCCGGAGACCAAGCTGTCGCGGAGATCGTTCGTCTACCGCCGGAGCTCAGCGCGAAATTGGTTCAAGAGTGCAAGCCGCCGGAGCTCGACGGGACCAACCTGTGGAAGGCGCTCGCTGCGCCGGTCTGGCTCGATGAAGAGCCGGACCAGGTGGCGTGCAATTGCCTGATTTGCGCTGAGCAGTGCTACCCCTGCACCTTCATCTGCCAGCCGAATCGCTGCCACTGTTTCTGTAATCTCTGTTGAGGTCGGCGGGCGACGCCCCGGTCGTCCCGCCTCGCGGTCACCGTCGGAACGTCAGGCCTCGGCCGTCACGTTCCGTCGCGCCGGCGCAGCACATCGAGCAGCTCACGGAACCTCTGGCCAGCGCCCACCACGCAGCTCCAGCACGTGGTTGAGGGCACGCTCGAGCGCCGCGAGCCGCTCTTCGGGCGTGCGACGGAGCTGCTCTCGCACCAAGGCGAGATCTACGCCTTCCGGGGAGACCGTCCGACTCCGCTACGTCTGCGTCTGAAAGGTGGGTTCTCCGCGGAACCTCTCCGCATTCGGACCGGAGAGCTCGTCGTCCTTCTCGTGCTACTCTGGATCGTCAAGTACCGCAACGCTGGCGCCCTCAGGGCGCGCAGGATGTGATGACCCGAGAGAATCTCGCGATACGAGACGCCGAGGGATCGGCTCCACCACCCGACTCACCGCCCCCCTTCCAGTCTTGACGACGGTCGCCGAGGCATGGCGCACGGTCCTCGACGGCTGGGACGTGATCGCTATCGTCGGTGCGGTGGCTCTGATTCCAGGGGCCTTGCCGTTTTTCGAGACAGCCCTCCTTCGACGGCTCGACGAACCTTCGGCGCTGCTGCGACATGCGATCTCCCTCGCGCTCGCGGCCATCGGCTGCGCCGCTGCGGCGTACGTCGCCTCCCACTGGCACCGGTTCGTTCTCCTCGGAAGGGGCGACGTCGCGGCGACCCTGCCGGCCTGGACCCCGAGCGAGACGCGGCTCTTCTGGTGGTACGCGGGCTTCGACATCCTCGAGACGATCGGCGCCTACCTCGTGTCGCTCCCGTTCATCTTGGCCCTGGCCTTGCTGGAGAGCATCACGGCGGTACCCACGTGGGTGTGGACCTCTGTGGCCGGAGGGATGGTCCTCCTCCTCTGCTATCTGTCGCTCCGCCTCTGCCTTGCCTTTCCGGCGGCGGCGATCGGAGGGCCCTCGCGTACGTTCCAGGCGAGCTGGAGAGCGACGGCCGGCAACGGATGGAGGCTTTGCGCCGCGACCGCGCTGGTCCTCTTGCCCCTCCTACCTCCGGCCTGGCTCGGAATTCGCCTCTTGGCTTCGGGCGGCCTCAGCGCGCTGGCTGGGGGGCACTGGCCGGGGTGAGCTACCTCTCCGCGATCGTGTTGGCGGCCGGCGTGCTTTCGCTGGCGTACCGCCACCTCGTTCTCTCCCGCGGCACCCCGGAAGAAGAGAGCGTCGACGTACCGGACGAGGCGGACCCGGCGGCCGACGAGGGCGTGCGTCATCTCGCACCCGGAGCGGGCCTTTTCGGCGACCGCCGCTAGATCTCGTGGTCGCGGCCTCGGACGCGCCGACTCGGAGCCCCCGGCCCCTGCCCTGCAGCTTTGGACTCAGGGGCGGTCCAGGAAGTGCGCGGCACCTCTCCGGCCCCCAATCTGCTCATCACTTGGACTCGAGGAATTCGCTCGAGCTTACCCCCGCCTGCTTGAGGATGGCCCGCAACGTCCCCTCCGGGAGAGCGCCGGGATGGTTTGGAATCGTCGTGTAGCGCTTCGTGGCGGGGTTGTACCAGATCTCGTGGCTACCGGCGGCCTGACGGTCAAATTCGAAGCCCAGGGACTTCAGCCTCTGGACGACTTGCCGAAATCAGTAGCCGGCGAGCCGGCCCATCAGGCGCCGACGATCAAGGGGTAGTCGAAGGCGTCGCCGGTCGGGCGGAGAGCGGGAGCCTCGTTGCGCTCCGCGCGGGCCTCGAGGATCTTCTTGGCCACGTCCCGGGCGATCTCCAAGGTCTCGGTGATCGTTCGGCCTTGAGCCACCAGGCCCTGCACGTCCTCTGAGGTGGCCAGGTAAACGCCTTCGGGGAGCTTCTCGATATGGAGGCTGAGCACGCGTTCCATGGGTGTTTCCTCTCAAGTGCGAGGCTACCAGAGTCGGCGAGAAGCCGGCGAGGCTGCTTTCGATTGCTCGAGAACTGGACCGCGGGGGGCCTCCGGGCAGGAACCGGGGGCTCCGTCCGGCCGTCGGCTGCTGAGCCCGCATTCGGCGGGCGTGCCCTGCCGCCGCTCGCGAGGAAATGGCCCGCTCGGTGCCCTCCGATCGCCGAGAGCCTGTCCGGGGCTCTGAGACTCGCGGGAGTCGGCGTCGATCTCCAGTCGCTCCGCCTCGCGGTCACCGTCGCCACGACTGGCCTCGGCCGAGCGGACGCATCCGCCGAGCGGCGGCTCGGAGCCCCCGGCCCCTGCCCTGGCGGCCTGGCCTTCTGCCAAGCAGCTCTCTACTCAGGCTCCCCAGGCGAAGCCCGAGCCTCGACCCAGTCGATCAACCTCGGCAGGTCGACCTGGAGGGTGTTCCAGACTTCTTCGAGATCTATCGCATCGTAGGCGTGGACGAGGTGATCTCTCATGCCGGCGATCTCGCGCCAAGCCATGTCGCCGTGCGCGTCGCGGAAATTCCCCGAGAGGCGCCGCACTCCCTCGCCGATGACGACGAGCTGGTACAGGATCGACGCCTGAATCTGGCGCTTCTCGAGAAAACTGTCGTGCGTCAATCCGGCTGCGAAGTCCCGAGCGAGGCGAGCAGCTTGGAGGATGTCGAGGAGGGTGGCGTCATCCCGCGGCATAGATGGGCCGGGCCTCTTCCAGAATGGCCTTCCGGCGGATCCAGTTGGCGCTCCGTTCGATGCCTCGCCGGCTCACCAGGTCCACGCCCCGGCCAACGATGGCGGCGAGCTCGTGCTGCATGCGAACATGGTCGAGGAGGCTCCACTTGGCGTCGGGCAGGAACGTGACGAGGAAGTCGAGGTCGCTGTCCGGACGGAGGGCCTGTCGCACTCCGGAGCCGAAGAGGGCGAGCTCCTGGATCTTCCAGGCCCGGCAGAAGGCGGCCAGGCGCTCGGGGTCGAGGCCGAGGTCGATGGTGGCGGAGCTGTGCTGGGCGACTGCCATGGCTGGACTATCTTACCGGTTCGGCCCGAAAGCGCTGCGGTGTGTGGAGTCGGTGGTGGTGGGTGGGTTCGTTGCCTTCGCCGCCGGGCAGGGACCGGGGGCTCCGCCCGGCCCCGTTCGACTCGCTCCGCTCGCTCAGGGCGGTGCGTCGACTCCTGAGCCCGCAATCGACGGGCGTGCACTTCAGGCGGTGACAGGGGACCGGCTCGCCAGGTGACCTCCGACCGCCGGGAGCCTGTCCGGGGCCCTGAGGCTCGCAGGTGGTGGCGGTGAGCTCCGGCCGCCTCGCCTCGCGGTCACCGTCGCCACGACCGGCCA
>CAZIIB010000131.1:0-5114 GCA_964539125.1 uncultured Thermoanaerobaculia bacterium
TGGTCGTCGTCGAGCGCTACCCCGAGCTGCGCTCCGTCGCCGCCTTCCAGGACCTGATGGTCCAGCTCGAAGGCACCGAGAACCGGATCGCCGTCGAGCGCCGGCGCTTCAACGAGGTCGCCCAGGCCTACAACACCCGGATCAAGAGCATCCCTCAGGCCTGGTTCATCTCGATCCTCGGCTGGCCCTTCCAGGAGAAGGCCTACTTCAAGGCCCAGGAGGGCGCCGAGACCGCGCCCCAGGTGGACTTCGGCAACCAGTAGGCAGCCGGACGCCCACGGGGGACGCCGGCCGGCCCCGGCTCCGGCCGGCTCAGGCCCGGGTCGGCCGGAGCGGTGATAGATTCAGCAGATGTGGAAGTGTTCGGGGCGCCGCGCCGCTCCGGTCCGTGACGCCCTGGCCCCCGTCCCCGTAGGATTCTGCAGATGTCGCCCCGTCCCCGCTGGTTCCTCGCCGCGGTCGGCCTGAGCTTGGCGGCCGCCTCGTGCGCGGCGCCGGGCGCCGGCTCTCCCGAGCCCTCCTCCGGCGCCTCCGGCTCCACGGGCGGCCCCCTGGTCGTCCATCGCGGCGACTTCGAGCGCCGGGTGCTCCTCACCGGCGAGCTCGAAGCCTCCGAGGCCGCTGAGCTGGTCGTCCCGCGCACTCCGAGCTGGCAGGTCGAAGTGCGGTGGCTGGCCGACAACGGCGCAGCGGTCCGGGCCGGCGAGAAGGTGGTCGACCTGGACAACTCGGCGGTGGCGAGCGACCTCGAAGAGAAGGAGATCGCGCTCCGCCAGAACCAAGCCGAGCTCACCAGCCGGCAGGCCGAGCTGACCGGTCAGACCCGGGAGAAGGAGTTCGCGGTCGAGAAGGCGAAGGCCGAGCTCGAGAAGGCCGAGATCCAGGCCAAGGTCCCGGCGGGCATCGTGCCGCGCCAGGAGCTCGAGGACCGGAAGCTCGCCCTGGACGAGGCCCGCGCCGAGCTCGCGAAGGCCGAAGCCGACCTCCAGTCCCAGCGCAAGTCCGCCCAGGCCGATCTCGAGGTCCAGCGGATCGAGATCCGCAAGGCCCGCCGGGAGATCGACGCCGCCCGCGAGGCGATCGGCCGGCTCACCCTCTACGCACCCCGGGACGGCATCTTCCTGGTCGCCAACCAGCCCTGGCAGCATCGCACGCTCCAGGTCGGCGACTCGGTCTGGACGGGGCTCGTCGTAGGGACGATCCCGGACCTCTCTACGCTGGTGGTCTCGGCCCGGCTGCCGGACGTCGACGACGGCGAGATCGCCGCGGGGATGCCGGCCGAGGTGATCCTCGACGCCTATCCGGACGAGACCTTCGAGGCCAAGGTCGCCGAGGTCGCCCAGGTGGCCCAGGCGGAGGGGCCCGCGTCGCTCCGACGGCACTTCCGGGTTCGGATCGACCTCGGCCGGGTCGAGACCGATCGGATGATCCCGGGGATGTCGGCGAGGGTCGAGGTGATCGCGGACCGGCGATCGGACGTGCTGATCGCGCCGCGCGCGGCCATCGTCTCCGCGTCGGCCGAGGACGGGAGCGCCGTGCTCGCCGCCGGCGGGACGGCTCCGGTTCGTCTCGGCCCGTGCAACGAGCTCGAATGCGTGGTCGAAGACGGCCTCGAGGAGGGCGCTCGCCTGGCGCACCGGACGCCGGCGGAGGAGCCCGATGGAGCAGCCGGAGGGCCGGTGCCCGGCGGAGGAGAGACGGGATGACGCGGCCGGTGGGCATGGCGCTCTGGGTGGTCGTCCTGGGCCTGGCCGTGGCGGCGGTGGTGGCGGCGCGCGCGGCCCGGGGAAGCGACCGGACCTGGGTGACGGTACGGCGCGGCGACCTGGTCCAGGGCATCGCCATCGACGGCGAGCTCGAGGCGATCGACCCCACGACCCTGAGCCCGCCCGGCATCCCGGGGCTCTGGAACTACCAGATCGCCTTCCTGGCGCCCGAGGGCACCGAGGTCCACGCGGGGCAGCCGGTTCTCGCGTTCGACACCACGGAGCTCGAGAAGCGGCGCCAGGAGCGCGCCCTGGCCCGGGATCGGGCCGCCAAGGAGATCGACAAGAAGCGGCTGGCGCTCGCCAAGCAGCGCGAGGATCTCGGGCTCCAGCTCGCCCAGGCCCGAGCGAAGAAGCGCAAGGCCGAGCTCCAGCTCGAGACGCCCGAGGAGCTGGTGGCGGCGAGCGAGCTCGCCCAGCAACGGATCGACCTGGACCTGGCCGAGAAGGAGATCGCCTATCTCGGCGAGCGGATCGATCTCCTCGAGCGCCAGAGCCGCTCCGAGCTGGGCAGCCTCGAGAGCCGGCGGACGGCGGCCGCTGCGCGGGTGCGGGAGATCGACGGCTACCTCCAGCGGATGAGAGTCGCGGCGCCGCGCGACGGCGTGGTGGTCTACGTGAGCGAGCGCTCGGGCCAGAAGCACAAGGTGGGAGACCGGGTCTGGCGCGCCGAATCGATCCTCGAGATCCCCGACCTGGCGCGGATGCGCGCCGCGGGGACGATCGACGAGGCGGACGCCGGAGCGATCGCCGTGGGCCAGCCGGTGACCCTCCATCTCGACTCGCGGCCTGACGAGGCGATCGAAGGGCGCGTGGAGCGGATCGGCCGAGCCGTCCATCCGCGCTCGCGGGTCGACCCCGTGAAGGTGGTCGAGGTGGACGTCGCGCTGGACCGAGTCGATCCCGAGCACATGAGGCCCGGGATGCGGTTCCGCGGCCGGGTGGAGACGGCGCGGGTCGCCAACGCCCTCCTGGTGCCCACCCGGGCGGTGACCGCGACGGCCGAAGGGCCGGTGGTGTTTCGCGAGACGCTGCTCGGCGTCGACGCCGTCCACCCCCGTCTGGGACGGCGCGGCGAAGAGGCGGTCGAGGTGCTGGCCGGTCTCGAGGCGGGAGACCGCCTGGCCGTGGGCGAGGCCGGCGAGAGCGAGGAGGTGGAACCGTGAGCGCGCGGGCCAGGTGGGGGAGCGCGCTCGTCGCCGGCGTCGCGCTCGTGGCCCTCGTCGGGCTGGGGGCCCTGGGCCCCTTCGGCCGCGGCGACGGCGTGGCGACGGCCCGGGCCGAGCGGGGGGACTTCGAGCGCTGGGTACCGGCCGACGGCGTGCTCCGGGCGGTGGAGTCGACCGCGATCAGCGTGCCCGGCCTGGTCGACGCGCCGCTGCGCCTCGCGTGGATCGCGCCCGAAGGGACGCTTCTCGCCCCGGGAGAGGTGGCCGTGAAGTTCGACCCCACCGACGTCGAGCGCACCCTGGCCGATCGCCGCGCGGATCTGGAGAGCAACGGGCTGAAGCTGGACAAGCAGAGGGTGGAGTCCGAGAGCCAGGCGGAGAACCTCGATCGGGACGCCGAGATCGCCGGCGAGACGCTCCAACACGCCCGGGAGTTCGCGAGCAAGGACGAGACGATCTACTCCCGGGTCGAGATCATCGAGTCGCAGATCGACCAGGACCTGGCGGCCCGCGAGCTCGAGAGCGCCCGCGAGGCGCGGCGCCGCGAGGAGAAGACGGCGGAAGCGGACCGCCAGCTTCTCACCCTGGAGCGCCGGGACATCGAGACCGACCTCGCCCGCGCCCGCCGGGTCGCCGACTCCCTGGAGGTGCGGGCACCCCACGCCGGCTTCCTGGTCTACCGGCGGGACTGGCGCGGCGACCCGCCGCGGGTGGGGGACACGGTCTATCCGGGTCAGAAGCTGGCCGAGATCCCGCGCCTCGGTTCGATGGAGGTAGAGGCCTTCGTCCTCGAGGCCGACGCCGGCGGCCTGACCGAAGGCAAGCCGGCCCGAGTCCATCTCGAAGCCCATCCGGGGGCGGTCTACGGGGCGACGATCCGGCAGGTCGACAAGGTGGCGAAGCCCCGGCACCGAGGCTCGCCGGTGCAGTACTTCGCGGTGGTGCTCGAGCTCGAGACGAGCGACCCGAAGCTCATGAAGGCGGGGCAGCGGGTGCACGCGGAGATTCTCCTCGACGACCTCCACGGCGTGCTCACCGTGCCGCGGCAAGCGGTCTTCGAGCACGCCGGCCGCACCGTCGTCTACCGGCGCAACGGCAAGGGCTTCGAGCCGGTGCCGATCGAGACCGGCGCCACCGGCCGAGGGCGGGTGGTCGTCTCCGGAGGGCTGGCCGCCGGCGACGAGATAGCGCTCGAGGACCCCACCGCTCCGGCGCGGTCCGCTTCGGAGCCCGCGGGTGGCGAGGTCGGCGCGGGACCTCCGGGTCCGGCCGGAGGGACGCCGTGAGCCCCCGCGAGGCCGCGGCCAGCGCCCTGGAGCACCTGAGCGGTCACAAGCTGCGCTCGGCCCTCACCATGCTGGGCATGATCTTCGGCGTCGGCTCGGTGATCGCCATGCTCTCGATCGGGGCCGGTGCCGAGCGGCGGGCACTGGGGATGATCGAGCGCCTCGGGCTGCGCAACGTGCTGGTACGCGCCGTCGACCTCGACCACGACCGCCTCGCCGAGGTGCGCAAGAAATCCCTGGGCGTCTCGCCCCGGGACGCCGACGCCATCGAGCAGGCGGTCCCCGGGGTCGAGGCCGTGGCGCCTCGGATCGAGGTGAAGGCCTACAAGGTCCTGGCCGCGGGCGGCAAGACCGACGCCAAGGTCTATGGGGTCTCCTACCGGCAGGACGCCTTGATGGAGCTCGGCCTCGCCGAGGGCCGCTTCCTCGATCCGAGGGACGAGGCCGGCCACGCCCAGGTCGCGGTCATCGGGGACCGGGTGCGGCGCGACCTCTTCGGCTTCGGGCCGGCCGTGGGGAGAGTGCTCAAGGTCAACGACGTCTGGCTGCGGGTGGTCGGGGTCCTGGCTCCCGGCCCCGGCGGCTCCGAGAGCGTCCAGGGGGTGTCGGTGGGCGGCACGGCGGACCAGATCCTGCTGCCGGTGACGACCGCGCGCCGCCTCTTCGTCCACGATCCCCTGGCGGCGCCCCTCGACGAGATCGTGGTCCGCCTGGCGCCGGACGTCTCGCCCCGGAGCTCGGCCCGGGTCATCGAAGGGCTCCTCGGGCGCCTCCACGCCGGCGCTCAGGACTACGAGCTGGTGGTTCCCGAGGCACTCCTCGCCCAGAGCCGGCGGACCCAGCGGCTGTTCAACCTGGTGATGGGCGCCATCGCCGGGATCTCGCTCCTGGTG
>CAZIIB010000131.1:5124-8206 GCA_964539125.1 uncultured Thermoanaerobaculia bacterium
GCGAACGCGGGAGATCGGCGTGCGACGGGCGGTCTGAGCGCGCCAGAGGGACATCCGCTTTCAGTTCGTCGTGGAGTCGTTCGCCATCAGCCTGTTCGGCGGGATCGCGGGGATCGTCGTCGGGGTGGGGATCGCCTGGGGCGTCGCGGCATGGGCCGGCTGGGACACGGTGGTGACGCCGGGCGCCGTGCTCCTCGCCACGGGGGTGGCGGTGGCTGTGGGATTGGTCTCCGGCATCTACCCCGCCCAGCGCGCCGCCGCCCTCGATCCCATCGACGCCCTGCGCTACGAATAGCAAAGGCCCTGCCGCAGCGCGGCGGAGTACAATGACTCCATGGAGATCCAGGACTTCGTTCAGGCTCCGCCCCGGCTCGGAAATCAGTACCGAGAGGACCGGGTGCTGCGTTCCTACCTGGCCCGGGCGCTCCCGGAGGGCATGCTGGCCGAGATCGAACCCGAGCTCATGGCGATGGGGGAGCTGGCCGGCGGCGAGCTCTACCGCCTGCAGCTCGGCGACCGGGAGAACGAGCCCCGGCTGATCCGCTGGACCGCCTGGGGGGAGCGGAGCGACGAGATCGAGCTCACCCCGCTCTGGCGCCGCGCCGCGGCGATCGCCGCGGAGAGCGGGCTGGTGGCCACGGCGTACGAGCGCCGCCACGGCGCCTGGTCGCGGGTGCACCAGTTCGCCCTGGTCCACCTCTTCCATCCGTCTAGCGATGTCTACACCTGCCCGTTGGCCATGACCGACGGCGCGGCCAAGACCTTGACCGTCTGGCGCAACGCCGAGCTCCTGGAGCGGGCGCTGCCGCGCCTGACCAGCCGCGATCCGAGCCGCTTCTGGACCTCGGGCCAGTGGATGACCGAGACCTCCGGGGGCTCCGACGTGGGCCGCTCGCTCACCGTCGCCCGCGCGCCGGAGGCCCCAGGCGAGCCGTGGCGCCTCTACGGCCGCAAGTGGTTCACCTCGGCGGCGAGCTCCGAGATGGCCCTGACCCTGGGCCGGCCGGAGGGCAACGGGCCCGGAGGCAGGGGCCTCGCCCTCTTCTACCTGGAGACCCGGGACGCCGAGGGGCGGCTGGCGAATCTCCGGATCGAGCGGCTCAAGGACAAGCTCGGGACCCGCAAGCTCCCCACCGCCGAGATCTTCCTCGAAGGCACGCCGGCCGTGCCGGTCTGCGGCACGGACCACGGGGTCCGCGCGATCACCCCGATGCTCAACATCACCCGCCTGTGGAACGCGGTGTCGGCGGTCTCCTTCATGCGCCGCGGGCTGGCGCTGGCCCGGGACTACGCCCGCCGCCGGGTGGCCTTCGGCGCGCCACTGGCCGAGCAGCCGCTTCACGCAGACACCCAGGCGGGCCTCCAGGCCGAGCTCGAAGGGGCGTTTCACCTCACCTTCCGGGTGATCGAGCTCCTGGGGCGGGAGGAGGCCGGCGAGCTCACGGCGGGCGAGGAGCTTCTGCTCCGGGTGCTGACGCCGGTGGCGAAGCTGACGACCGCCCGCCAGGCGGTGGCCGTGACCAGCGAGGTCCTGGAGTCGTTCGGCGGCGCCGGCTACCTGGAAGACACCGGCCTGCCGGTGCTGCTGCGCGACGCCCAGGTGCTGCCGATCTGGGAGGGCACGACCAACGTGCTGTCGCTCGACACGCTGCGCGCCCTGCGCGCGGAGGGTGCCTTCGAGGCGGTGCGGTCCCAGGTGGAGCACTGCGCGGCGGCGCTCGCGGAACCGGCCCTGGTGGAGCTGGGCGAGCTCGCCGGCCGGGCCGTCGGCGCCGCCGGGGCCTGGCTCGCCCGCAACTTCGCCCACGGGGACGAAGGGCGGCCCGACGCCGAGGCGGGAGCCCGGCGCTTTGCCCTGACCCTCGGCCGGTCGTTGGAGCTGGCGCTCCTGGCGCGCCACGCCCAGTGGTCGCTGGAGCACGAGGAGGACGGCAGGGCGCGAGCCGCCGCCCGGCGGCTCGCCGCCCACGGCATCGACCAGATCCGCCCATTCGAGCGGACCGAGCGGATAGGGCGCGAGGAGTCGGCGGCGCTGGCCGACGACCGCCCCCTGGTCGCGGCCGCCGCTACCTTGAGCTGAGCCGCTTGGCCGCCGCCACGAAGGCGCGGGCGTGGTCCGGGGGAGTGGTCTTGAAGATGCCGTGCCCCAGGTTCACGATGTGGCCGCCGCCCGCCCCATCCTCGAGGAGCCGGGCCGTGAGGCGCTCGATCTCCGGAATGGGTCCGAGGAGGGCGGCCGGGTCCAGGTTCCCCTGGAGCACCTTGTCCGGGCCCACGATCCGCCGGACCTCGGAGAGGGGCTGTCGCCAGTCGACGGAGAGGACCTGGCAGGGTAGCTCGCGGAGCGCCTCCAGCAGGTGGCCCGTCCCCTTGGCGAAGAAGATCAGGGGGACGCCACGTCCGGCGAGCGCCTCGAGGATCCGCACGACCCCGGGCATCGAGAGGGCGCGCCAGCGCTCGAGGTCGAGCAGGCCCGCCCAGGTGTCGAAGAGCTGGATCGCCTGGGCGCCCGCTTCGATCTGGCCCCCCAGGTAGTCGATCGACACTTCGGTGATCAGGTCGAGGAGGCGACGGAGCCCCTCCGGGTCCCGGTAGCTCCACTCGAGCAGTCGCGGGAACGCCTGGGAGCTTCCGCCCTCCACCAG
Source organism: uncultured Thermoanaerobaculia bacterium (assembly GCA_964539125.1). Classification (GTDB taxonomy): domain Bacteria; phylum Acidobacteriota; class Thermoanaerobaculia; order Multivoradales; family DATKCC01; genus CAVUBL01. The sequence continues at coordinate 7,770 of CAZIIB010000131.1, forward strand.
GTAGGCGGCCAGCGTCCAGGGCGTGCCGCCGAAGCCGATCAACGGCACCGGCTCGGGCAGCGAGGCGATCTCGCGGCGCACGGCGGCGACCGCCTCGAAGACGTAGCCGAGCGAGGAGGCCACGTCGGGCGATCGTAGCTCGCCGATCTCCTCGCGCCGGCGCACCGGACGCTCGAAGCTCGGTCCGTCCCCCTTGACGAAGCGCAAGCCGGCGCCCATGGCATCCAGGGGCAGGAGGATGTCGGCGAAGAAGATCGCCGCGTCGACCCCCACCAGCCGGACCGGCTGGAGCGAGACCTCGGCGACCAGCTCGGGCGTTCGGCAGAGGGTGAGGAAGTCGACCTCCGCCCGGATGGCCCGGTACTCGGCCAGGTACCGTCCCGCCTGGCGCATCATCCAGACGGGTCGGCGCTCGGTGGCCTCGCCGCGGGCCTCGC
>CAZIIB010000132.1:0-8206 GCA_964539125.1 uncultured Thermoanaerobaculia bacterium
AGCGGGAGATCCTGTCGCGCGAGGAGATGATCGAGTGCTTCGAGACAGACGGTCTGAACGCCTCGGCGGCGGTGTTCGATCCCGACAAGCTCGCCTGGGTCAACGGTCAGTACATGTCGTCGCTGCCGCTCGCAGAGATCGAGGAGCGCTTGACCCCCTTCCTGGCCCAGGCCGGAGGGCCGGAGCCGGCCGGGCTCGGTGAGGCCGAGCGGGCGCGCTTCGACGCCGCGGTCGACCTCCACCGGCGGCGCGCCCGCGACCTCCGGCAGCTCGCCGAGGTGATCCTGCCCTACTTCGCCGAGCGCCTCGCCTACGATCCCGAGCTCGCCGGGAAGTTTCGGGAGGAGCCGGCGCTCCCGGCCCTCCTCGAAGCGCTCCGCGGGCTCTACCGGACGGTCGAGCCGTTCGCCGTGGAGCCCCTGGAGACGGCGCTCCGGTCCCTGGCCGAGGAGCGCGGGGTCAAGGCGGCGGTCCTCATCCATCCTCTCCGCATGGCGCTCTCCGGAGCCAAGGCCGGCCCGCCGGTCTTCGACCTGGTGGCGGCCATGGGTCGCGAGGCGACGGACCGGCACCTGGGCAACTTCCTCGCCTGGCTCGGGGAGGGGGGTGGAGGGGCGGCCTGAGCGGCCGCGAGCTCGAGGAATCCCACCGCTCGCGCGTCGGTTGTACCTCTAGGCTACCGGCCGGTTCCGGTCGAAAAGGCACTCCCGAAGTCTGCTTGACCCGATCGGGCCGGTCCGGTAACCTCTCGTGCCCGTCGGGACCCTTGGGAGGTCGTCTAATGGCAAGACATGCGGCTCTGGACCGCAGAATCGGGGTTCGAGTCCCTGCCTCCCAGCCAACCTCGACGTCCCCTCCTCAATTCGGGTAATAGCCCCCCATCGTCCGGGCGTGGCGGCCGTGTCCCGCCACCCGCACCTCGACCCGCCGAAAGTCGCTGCCGGCGCCCTTGGGCACCGGGTAGGCCAACAGGTACTGGGACCGGAGCTCCTGCTCGAGGATCCTGCAGACCCTGTCGAGCCCCTCGACGGAGCGGATGGAGAAGAACCGGCCACCGGACTCGCTCGCCAGCTCCTGGAGCTGCGACGTGTAGCGGGCGGCCATGTGCTGGCGATCCCGGGCCAGCATGGAGTCTCGGACGTGAACGGGGGCCGACCCGGGCTCCAGGGCGATCGGATAGATGGCGACGCCGGAGCGCTTGGCGTACTCGAGAACGTCTTGATAGGTGTAGCGGCTGTGCACGTCCTCGCCGTCGGAGAGCAGCACGAGGGCCCGCCGGCCTTCGACTCCCTTGAAGTAGTAGAGACTCCGGATCAGGCTGTCGTAGAGCGCCGTGCCGCCGGAGGCGATGAGCCCTTCGGTGCTGGCCTCGAGCGTCTTCACGTCGTTGGTGAAGCGGGCGACGATCCGGATCTGATGGTTGAACGTGATGACGGCGGCCCGGTCCTTCGGGGTGAGGACGTTCGCGAAGAAGCGCAGAGCGCTCCGGCGCACCTCCGGGAGCCGGCTACCCATGGAGTCCGAGGTGTCGATGAGGAGGAGGACCTGGATCGGGAGGTCCTCGACCCGCTCGAAGCGCTGGATCTTCTGCTCGACGCCTTCGTCGAAGACCTCGAAGTCGCCGACGTCGAGTCCCGTGACCAGCCGACCCCGCCAGTCGACCACCGTCGTGAAGAGCTGGACGAGCTGGACGTCGACCTTGTCGACCACGTCGGGGGCGCGAAGCAGTGAGACCGCCTCGCTCGAACGGCCGTCCGCCAGGTAGGCGACCACCCGGACGTAGGCGAGGTCATTCCCGGGAGGAACTCGCAGAGTCTGGACGAACGGCGGCTGGTAGAGGACCGCGGCGCGGTCGTCGTTGAGGAAGAGCTCCACGCGATCGAGCTTCGCGCCGTCCGGCACCTCGACCGCGGCCCGGACGCGGACCACGTCCCCCCGCGGCTTGCCGCGGGCCAGCTCCACGAGGCGAACCGCGAACCGGTGGGGCCCGTCGTTGATCCGGACCTCGTCCTCGGCCAGGGTGCGGCCGTCGGGGTCGAGGGCGGTGGCGTGCAGCGTGTGGCGACGCGGAAGGTGGCCGAGGTCCAACTCGACGCGGTAAGGCGGCTCGCGGCTGCTCCCGACCGCCTTCCCGTCGAGCGCGTAGCGGACCTCGGCGACGTCGGGTCCGGTGGTCACCGCCCCGGCCGAGACCTCGCCCACCTGGGGGCCGGGGCCCGGCGGGATGATCTCGAGGGAGTGGGAGGTGGCGAAGCCCTCGACGAAGAGGACGCTCAGGAGCTCCGGGTTCACCCCGGAGGGCAGGCCCTCCCGGTCCACGGTCGGAACCGTGAAGCCGCGGATCGCGTGCCAGAGGCTTCGGCCGTGTCCATCGTCGAGACGCAAGGCGAGGAGGTACGAGCCGGGCGCGAGCTGGCGGTAGAAGCGAAGGGGAATCTGCGAGCCCGACGCGCCCAGCGTCGACAGATCGAATCGGTACTGGAACCGATCGACGAAGGTCCCTTGCCGAACGACCTCGCCGGTGACCATCAGGGCCGAGCGGTCGACCGGCTCCCCGGCCGGCTCCGACGGGCCCTCGCGAGGGACGACGAGGCGCCCTTCGACGACCGTCTTGTCGCGGTAGGTGCCGGGGTACGCCAGCGCCAGGCTCACCGGGAGCGCCGGGGCGGCCAGCTCTTCCTGAAGCGCCGGGTCGAGCCATTGCTCGGGCGGCGGGCGCTCGCCCGCCCAGGCGCTGAGCCGCTCCATCCCAGCGGCCTCGTCGAGGGCCGCGAGGAGCGTCGTCCAGACCGAGGCGTCGGCCGAGCACGTCAGCCTCGCCGCCGCGACCACCTGCTGCGGCGTCTCGGCCTCCTGCTCCGGCGACTCCGCCTTCTTCTCCGACGGCTTGCCCGTCCGCTTCGCCGACTGAGTCTTCCGCTCCGGCGACTCGGCCGCGGCGTCTCCGGTGGCGAGAAGTGTCTCGAGACCGTCCGAGGGCTGCCAGATCTGGAAGCCCTGGCCCTCGTGGACGAAGACTATGTAGAGGTCGTTGCCCGAGGAGTCCGTCTCACCGCCCGGGGCGGCGCGGCGTGCCGCGAAATGCCAGACCTCGAGCGGACGCAGGGGAGGACATGCGGGGAAGGTGCGCTGCCAGTCCGGCTGGGCCCCGGTGAGCGCCTCCACGCGTGCGCGGTCGTCCTGGGAGGCGGAGCCCGTGTCCAGGGATCGGGAGCTCCACCGCTCCCACGCCTCGTTGCGCGGCGTCCCGGGCGTGGGGTCCCGAACTCGCCAGAACCCGCGCACGAACGCTTCTCGCTCGTCGTCGGTCGTGAGCCGGAGAAAGGCGCTCCGCTCCGCCGCGCTCGCCAGGGGCGCGACGTCGGCGAACCAGGCGGCGTAGTAGGCCGCGGCGGAATCTTGACCCTGCCGGGCGGTGGTTTCGGAGGCGCCTCCCGGGGGGACGAGCAGTGTCAGAACGAAGAGGACGGCCAGGACCCATCGGGGCATCGCGGCCATGGTATCAGGCCGCGGGCGGCCGTCGGGGAGGGTTCCTCCCTCCCCGACGGCACGGAGATCACGGGCAGAGCCACTGGTGGTTGTTACACGAGCAGGTGAACGGGTGGCAGTTGAGATAAGGCTCGTAGCACGTCCTGGTGCCCCTCACGCAGTAGGTGCCGTCCAGTTCGGTGCAGGTGGGGCTGCAATTGCAGGGGGGGCAATTCTTGGTCCCCTCGGCATTCGACCAGCAGTTGCCCCGCACGGTGTTGCACGAGGAGTCGGTGGCCGTGCACGAGGAGCCGGTGCAGGTCACCGTCGAACCGTCCCAGCAGTTGGCGATGCACACCGAAGTCGTGCCCTCGGCGAGCGGTGCCGGCAGCAGGGCGGCGACGAAGGACGGGGCGTCGTGCGACGCGGACGGGGCGACGGCCGGCTGAGAAGGCGCAGGTTGCGCCGCGAAGACGGGCACGGCGAGCAGGCAGAGGCTAGCGACGAGCAGAAGTCTCACGAGTTCTTCCTCCCTGGGAGTTGGTCTACGGGCGCGCCTCGTCGGCCCACGCCGGTCCGGGCGAGAACGGGCACCCTCTATCGCCGTAAGTGTTGCAGTGCTGCAAGACGAGACTCGCGGGGGGCGCAGCTGCCGTCAACTGGACGACAGCCCGGAGGGCGATGGGCTCGGGATGTACGATGGGCGCGAGGAGACCGAGCATGGCCCACATCGAAAAGAGCCTGACGATTCGCGCACCGATCGACGAGGTCTACTCTCTGGCCCGGGATCCGCGGCGCTGGCAAAGCTGGTGGCCCAACCTGAGCCAGGGCAAGCTCGTGCGTGGCCAGGGGGAGGTCGGGACGGTGGTGGAGCACGAGTACCGGATCCTGGGGATCCCCATCCAGGTGACCACGCGGGTGCTGGAGGATCATCGCGAGGGGGAGACGGCACGGTGGAAGGGGGCGATCGACGGCCCCCTCGATGGCGAGCAGACCTGGAGCTACCGCTCGGCCGCCGGCGGCGAGGCCACCCAGGTCACGGCGGAGCTCGACTACACGATCCCCGGCTTCCTGGGCCAGGTCGCCGACGACCTGGTGGTCGAGCGAATCCAGGAGCGTGCCATCGAGCACACCCTGGCGAACCTGAAGCTCCTCTGCGAAGCGTAGCGGCAGGAGATTCGCCGGCGATCCGCGGCCGGCGGGGAGTCCCGGACGTGGAGCGGGGCCGGTCCGGGCTCCGGGGAGCGGCGCGTCAGGTCTCGGAACGCTCTCCGAGCCGAGACGCCCGCCGCAACTCTGGCAACCGGTCCCCGTATCTACACGCTGGGCCGGCCCGGTCCCGGAGGAGCTCCAGATCCGTCGACCGACCGCCACTCGCCGCCATGAAGATCCGCACCCAGCTCGTCCTCGCGTTCTTCCTGCTCGCCATCGTCCCCCTTTCGGGGATCGTCCTCTACTCGTACCTCTCCTCGCTGGCGGCGGTACGCGGCGCCGTCTCGGAGGAGAGCCGGGCCCTGACCCACGAGATGGATGGCCGTCTGGCCTCGGTCCGCGAGAGCCTGCACCTGCGCTTCGCGAGCCTCGCGGAGGTGCCGTGGACGAACCTGCTCGAGCCGGGAGAAGAGGGGGAGAGCACGAAGCCTCTGGTCGACCGGCTGGTCCTCGCCATGGGCGACGCGGCCCCCCTCTTCGAGTCGCTCGAGTGGGTGCCGGCGGAGCCCGGGCCCCCCGCCGCTCCCTCGCCGGCCGTGCACGCGGTGCCGCCGGTGCCCGGCGTACCCGGGGTGGGGCCCGGCGGCGGGCAGGTGACGGCCGCTCCGGGCAGAGATGCGGTGGTCATCGACGTGCCCCGGATCCTCGCCCAGCTCGAGGTGGTCCCAGGTCCCGAGCCGGCCGCTCCGGACGGTGCGGCTCTCGGCCTGGCCGTGGAGATTCTGGGCTCGGTCTCGGTGAGCCTCCAGGCGGAGCAAGTGAGACTGGAGGCCGAGCAAGAGCGCCTGGCGGGGGAGCTCGAGCGGGCGGGCCGGGAGGGCGACGCCTCCGATTCCGAGGAGGCCCGGCTGCAGCGGGTCCGGGCGGCACAGGCCGAGACGAAGCGGGCGCTCGCGCGGAGAGCGGGCCTGGCCCAGGCGATCGAGGCCAAGCGGCTACTCACCACGGCGGAGCTCCAGAGGATCGATTTGCGGCAAAAAGAGCAGCGCCTGCTCCTGGGCGAGGAGTTCCAGGTTCCGGTCACCGAGGACGGGCAGGTGGTCGGGCACGTCAAGGCCAGCGTGGCGAGCCGGAGCGTCCTCCAGAGCGTCCTCAGGGCGAGCGTCCGAGGCGAGGGAGAGGTGCCGTTCGCCATCGACCGGGAGGGGACGGTGTACACGGTGGACGAGAAGGGCCGCGCGCTGGTCGAAGAGCTGGGTCTCGAAGCCGACGCCGACGGCCGGTGGCGGCCTGCCCCCCGCGCCGCGGCCGACTGGGTGGTGGCGACCTCGCGGGAGGAGGCCAGTGGCCTCACCTTCGGGATCGCCCGCCCGATTCGCCAGTCGCTGGCCGAGGTCCGGCGCACCGCGGCCCGCAACTTCGGCTACGGCCTGGGGCTCATCGTTCTCGGGCTGGTGGGCATCCAACCCCTCTCACGGCGCCTGACCCGGCAGCTCGAGGCGGTCACCCGAGGGGCCGATCGGATCGCCCGGGGCGACCTCCAAACCCGCTTGCCGGTGGGCTCGAAGAGCGAGCTCGGCCAGCTCGCCCAGGCGTTCAACCGGATGGCCGAGGACCTCTCGTTGAACCAGGAACGGCTGGTCCAGGAGGAGCGGCGGCGTAAGGAGCGCGAGCTCCACGAGCGGCTTCTCCGGGCCGAGTACGAGAGGAAGAGCGAGGAGCTCGAGGAGGCTCGCCGGTTCCAGCTCTCGCTCTTGCCCAGGGAACTGCCGGAGCACCCCGCCTACGAGCTCGCCGTCTCCATGACCACGGCCACCGAGGTGGGGGGCGACTTCTACGATTTCCACCTCGACCCGGGCGTGGACGACCCGGGCTCCGGCCGCGGAGTCCTCACCGCCGCCGTGGGCGATGCCACCGGCCACGGGGCCCGCGCCGGGACCATGGTGACCGTGATCAAGAGCCTGTTCTCGGCCGACGGCGGCGCCGCGGCTCCCGGACGCTTCCTCGAGGAGGCGAACCGTGCGATCAAGCGCATGGAGCTGGGCCGCATGGCGATGGCTCTGGCCCTGGCGCGGTTCGAGCCCCTCGGGGCAGCCGAGGCCGACGCCGAGGGCGGCTCCCGGCCGGGAGGCTACCGGATGACCGTGGCCTCGGCGGGGATGCCGCCGGTGCTGATCCACCGCCGGGAGTCCAGCCGGGTGGAGGAGGTGGCGCTGTCCGGAATGCCTCTGGGCGGCCTCGATCCGGCGTACTCGGAACGGGAGGTGCTCCTGGCTCCGGGCGACACCGTGCTCCTCCTCTCCGACGGCCTCCCGGAGCTACCGGACGCGGACGGCGAGCCCATGGGCTACACCGCGGTCCGGGAGCTGTTCGAAGGGGCCGCCGGCCGGGGGCCGCGCGAGCTCGGCGAGGTCATCGGCGAGCTCGAGGCCGCCGCGCGCCGCTGGGGCGGCGAAGCGACGCCGGCGGACGACCGGACGTTCGTCGTGGTGCGGGTGCGGGCGTAGTGGTCTTGGTGGGACTGCGATCTGTCAGCGTCCACCAAGGGAGGTGGATGGGGCAGTCTCCAAGAAGACCACGATCCTCTTGCCACCCGACCTTCACGAGCGGCTGACCCGTCAGGCGAAGCGCGAGGGAGGAGAAGTGGCCCCTCCGGCCAACCCCCGGGTTGCAGTGGGAAATGGCTTCGAGACGCTGACCGAGGGCCGGATACACGGGGATTTTGGCTCCCTCCGGGCCGGCGCGGAGCCTCTGCGCTGCTAGACTCGTCGCTGGAGGCAGACGATGGAGACACGTGAGCTGCTGGGGCGCATTGAGGTCAACCCTCGCGTGATGCTGGGAAAGCCCGTGGTCCGCGGAACCCGCATCACCGTGGAGATCCTCCTCGAGAAGCTTGCAGCCGGAATCGGCATCGACGAGATCCTCGCAGACTACCCGGTGCTCGAGCGCGACGACGTTCTCGCGGCGCTGGTCTACGCTCGTCAGGCTGAGCGCGAGGACACGAGACGTAGCGACCTTGGGCGCGGGGCTGGGAAAGACCAGCACCGCCATGTCTCCAAGGAGGCACGCTTGAGGGCAGTGGAGCAGCTCCGGGCGTTACGACTTCCGGTGGCGTCGGCGGATCAGATGAAACGGAAGTCGGTACCGTTTCATCCCAGCAAGCAGCCTGATCGGCGACGCTGAGACCGAGAGGCGGGCCGGAGCTCGGCCCGCCTCTCGGTCGAGGATTAGCTCGCCTGCTCGTAGCGTCGCAGGAGGGCGCGGCCGAAGAGGACGAGGGTCTCGTAGTCGAGGGCCTCGGCGAGGTGGACCAGGGAGTCGGGGTGGGTGGCGAGGAAGCGGGCGACGTGGAGGTCGCGGGGAAGCTTGTCGGCGGCGCCGGTGGCGGCGGCGACCTCTCGGCTCAGGTGGCCGAGGTGGACTCGGCCGTCGTGGACGGTGTGGCCGAGGGGCTTGGGCTTCTCGGCGAGCTGGAGGTGGCAGGTGGCGGCGGTCGCCGGGAGGATGGCGGCGAGGAGGAGGGCGGCGCCGCGGTCGAGGAGGAGGGCGACGGCGCTGTGGCCGGAGGCGACGGTTTCGCCGCGGC